>JBGCFJ010000027.1:0-10802 GCA_045106885.1 Saprospiraceae bacterium | reverse complement strand
GGAAGATTTTACTCGATCGTATATTTTTGCGCCTTAATTGATGCCGACAACAGGTGCCATGGTTTGGGAGAAACCAAAAATAGGCATTAACATTAAAATCATAATTCGATAATTTGCCCCAATAACAGCCACATGATAATTGGCATTATAGACTTCATTCGGGTCATCAGAACCATAATGAACGATGGAACGAAAGACAAATACTTGTTGGATGACAAACATAATTTGCAGCATCATCGCAGAGACCCCTACACTTAAAATCGGCTTTAACATTTGCTTATCTAAGCCCCAATAACTAAAATCTACTTTATAATTTGTTTTTCCTTTGACAAAATACCAAACCCCAATAATGGAAAAGAGCAACATCGCTACGTTGGTAGACCAAGCTGCCCCTGCAACGCCCCATCCATAATAAGCAATAAATAGAGGATTTAAAACAATATTTAATAAGGTCGCAATGATAGAATAAGTCATCGCAGCTTTAATTTTTCCTTCCGCCCGAATCAATACATTTAAGACGACTCCATAAGTTCTAAAAAAAGCGCCGACCATTAATATCCGATAATAATAAGCCCCCATTGCTTGAATTTCCCCACTTCCGCCCATTAAGCCAATCAATTCTTCCGCAAAATACAGCCCAATTGCCATTAGAATCGTACAACATAAAACACTTAAAACGGTCACCAAACCAAACATCTTGCGTTGAATATCTTCTTCATTCGCACCAATTGCTCTACTTAATAAGGAAGAAGCGCCAATCCCAATCATGGCAGAAATCCCATTCGTTATCATTGTTAGGGGAAAGGCTAAAGATACTGCAGCTAAGGCATCTTGCCCCACATACTGTCCAATAAAAAGTGCGTCTACGAAAGTATTGACGCTATTAATAGACATAGCTATAATAGCAGGCAAAGAAAATTTTGCCATTAATTTCCAAATACTTTCTGTTAGGATTTCTTGTGTTAGTGGATTTTCAGCAGCAGTTTTGCTCATTATTTCGGAAGCCATTTTGTAGTGAACACACAAAGATAGGTTAATGAAAGGGATTCGTCCCTAAATTTAGTCACCTTGTAGAACATTTTAAAATAGAAACAACCAAAATAACTAACTTTAGTTCCAGAATCAGCATAAATTAATTTAAATCCAAGAAAATGAAAAATCAAAAAATTAAAATCACTAAATAACTGATTCTCAACACCTACCTTTATTAACTATAAAAAACAGTAGCCATTTTTGATAATTTGGCTTGATTATTAACGGAATAGATAGTAAAAGAAAAGCTATTTGATTTTATTAATAATTCTCTCTTGATTCCCAATGCAACAAAATTGGTTGATTACGGTAAAAAACGTATCTTTGCGCAATTTTAGCCAAATAAATATTCCGTATATAAAATAAACTATTGGCATTTTAACCAAAGTTTATTTTATATATCTTATTTTATAGTATTTTTCTAACAATTTTATTTAACCGAAAAGTTATCCGCTTTTAACTTTTCAACTTTTAAAAAAGTATTTTATCATGCAAGGAAAAGGAACAGTACGTTTTTTCTTGATTGTCATGATTGCAGTTTGTTTATACCAATTTTTATTGGTATTGCCTACTCAAAGAGTAGATTCAAACGCAGCAGAATACGCTAAGAATTTCGCAGCTAACTTCCCAGAAGAAGAGCAAGACGAAAAAGAGCGTTTCGCCATGACATCGTACCTAGACTCTATGTCTAGTGAAGTGATTTTCAGCATTCCGTTGCTGAAAGATTTTACCTACCAGGAATTAAAAGGAAGCCAATTAAACTATGGCTTGGATTTGAAGGGAGGTATGAGTGTAATCCTACAAGTTGATTTAAGAGAGTTCATGAGGACTCTGGCCAGAGATAGCAAAGACCCTACTTTTTTAAAAGCGTTAGATGGTGCTACAGAAGCACAAAAAAATACTCAATCAGATTATATTACTTTATTCGTTCGAGAATTCCAGGCAGCAGGTGGTGACGCCCAAAAATTAGCGTCTATCCTTCAGAAAAACGCTGCTTTGAGAGAAGAAATCAATTTTGAAACTTCTCTAGGGGAGATGACGAGAATTCTACGAACAAAAGCAGATGAAACTGTTAATTTGACTTTTAAGCGATTAAAAGATAGAATTGATAAGTTTGGTGTAACGCAACCTAATGTAAATTTAGATGCGGCTCGAGATATGATTTTGGTAGAATTACCGGGGGTAGATAACCCTGAAAGAGCAAGAAACTTCTTAGGTGCAACTGCTAAATTAGAATTTTGGGACGTCTTCCGTGTTACGGATCAAAACGTTTTACAATCGCTTACTGCCGCTAATGAAAAATTAAAAGCAGCAGCGAGTGGTGGTGAAGTAGCACCAACCACTACATCAGAAAGAAGCGTAACATATACAAGAGATTCTTTAGGTCAAATTACAGACTCTACCGTAAATATGGTAGATGTTCCAGTAGTACCATCTATGACAGATGGGCCGTTATTCAGTTTATTAACACCAAACGGTATCAATACAACTGGACAATTAACCAACCCATTATCTGTAATTGGTACAGCTAAGAAAAATAATAGAGCTGCTATTACTAAACTTTTAGCACAACCAGAAATCAGAAGTTTATTCCCTCAGGAATTAGCTTTCAAATGGGGTGCAAAGCCTGTAGTTGATTACGATACTAGAATAGCAACGGATAACTACGAATTATATGGCATCAAAAAGCGTAGAGGAACAGACAGCGCACCATTAGAAGGAGATATGGTGGTAGATGCACAACCTACGCCTGACCCAACTACTGGTCAAATGCAGGTTTCTTTAAGAATGAATCAGAAAGGTGCAAAAATCTGGGGTAAAATGACCACAGATGCCTTTAATGATAATCGAAGAGCAGTTGCCGTAGTTTTAGATGACGAAGTTGTTTCTGCACCAAATGTACAAGCTGCTATTTTAGGTGGTAGTACCTCTATTACTGGTAACTTTACGATTCAAGAAGCAAATGATTTAGCCAATAATCTACAAGTTGGTAAATTACCTGCAACGGTAAATTTTGTACAGGAATCAGTAGTTGGTCCATCTTTAGGTGCAGATAATATCAGTCGAAGTCTTTGGTCTTTAGCGATTGGATTTATTTTGGTTTTGGCCTTTATGATTTTCTATTACGCTAAAGGTGGTATAGTATCTATTTTGGCACTTTTGATGAACTTATTCTTCATCTTTGGTACATTGGCTTCTTTGGGTACGGTATTAACGCTACCTGGTTTAGCGGGTATCTTATTAACGATTGGTATGGCGGTAGATGCGAACGTAATCATTTACGAACGTATTCGAGAAGAATTAAGAGAAGGTAAGAGTACTTTAATGGCGATTTCGGATGGTTTCACCCATTCTTATTCTGCTATTATTGATGCCAATGTAACGACGCTTTTAACAGCTATCGTTTTAGCCTACTTCGGTTTAGGCCCAATTAAGGGTTTTGCAGTTGTATTAATCATTGGTGTATTGTCTTCTTTATTTACTGCCGTTTTAGTTGGTCGATTGATGATTGACTGGTGGACAAAAGATAAAGGGAATGATATGACATTCTGGACAGGCATGTCTAAAAATGCTTTTGCAGATTTAAATATCGATTGGTTAGGCAAGCGTAAGGTTGCTTATATGATTTCTGGGACAATTATCCTTTTGGGTATTGCTTCTATGTTTATGAGAGGGTTTGACTTAGGCGTTGACTTCCAAGGTGGCTACTCTTATAATGTAGAATTTGACCAAGGCGCCAATGTTAATGCGCAACAAATTAGAGAGGCTTTAGCTGGTCCATTTGAAGGAGAACCTGTGGTTAAATCTGTATCTGGTGAGAATACGTTCAACGTAACGACTTCTTATTTAGTAGACGAAACATCAGAGACTGCTGCTGACCAAGTAATGGCTAAATTACATGAAGGGGTGACTTCTATTAGTGGTGTGGATGCTACTTTACAAAGATTCAAATTACCGGGTTCAAGCGGAACTCACGTAATTGCATCTACGAAGATTGGCCCAACTATCGCTGATGATATTTTCAAAGATTCTTTATTTGCAGGTATCTTAGCCTTATTATTAATCTTCTTGTACATCTTTATTAGATTTAGCAAGTGGCAATATAGTTTAGGTGCGGTTGCCGCATTATTCCATGATACTTTAGTGGTATTAAGTATTTTCTCTATTTTCCATGGTTTCCTTGGATTTGCCATGGAAATTGACCAACCATTTATTGCGGCAATTTTGACCGTAATCGGTTATTCTATTAACGATACCGTGGTTGTATTTGACCGTATTAGAGAATATATGAATGCTTATACTAATAAAACGAAGCACGAAGTGGTGAATATGGCAATCAATTCTACTGTTAGTAGAACGGTCATTACCTCTTTGACGACTTTATTTATGGTCTTGATGTTATTCATCTTCGGTGCAGGAAGTATCAAAGGATTTGCTTTTGCCTTATTAATTGGGGTATTAGTAGGTACTTATTCTTCTATCTTTATCGCAACGCCAATTATGTCAGATTTTACTGGCGAATTGACACCAAAGGTAAAAAAGAAGAAGAGTTTCTCAAAAGCAGCAGCAGCTGCCAAGTAATTTTAACGTTAGAAAAAATGTAGTTTTGCTACATTCACTATAAAGTAAATCCCATTGAGGCTTCGGTCTCAATGGGATTTTTTATTTGGGGTTGCTTGTTTTTAAGACAGGTTTCATCACGGATGAGGGGCATCACGGATGTAACACGACTCTTTGAGTTGTGACACTATCACGATTTATTTTGCATAATCTCCGATTAAAATACGGAGTAAAATCTTGTTATCCTGTATTTATATGATAAACCCTTTTGGCAAGAAAACGGTGGCATCTCCCCCACCCTTTATGACTTCTCTGACTAATGTAGAACTGATGTGAGAAAATTGGGGTTGACTGATTAGAAAGACTGTTTCTACACCGTCGCCAATAATTTGGTTCATTTGAGACAATTGTTTCTCATAATCAAAATCTGAGGCATTTCTCAAACCCCTTAATAAATACCTAGCATTTTTCTTAATACAATAATGGGCCGTTAGCCCTTCATGCTTATCCACCTCTACCTTTGGGTCATTCGCAAAAACTCTATCAATTCCTTCCAATCTTTCATCTAAGGAATAGAGGTATTTTTTTTGAGAATTAACGCCTACTGCTATAATTATTTTATCAAAAAGGGGCAAAGCTCGTTTTACGAGCTGAACATGTCCAATTGTAATTGGGTCAAAAGAACCTGGAAAAACTGCTATTTTCATAACCATGTAATTGTGCGTCAAAAATATGCGCCAATGTAAAGCATTTTTTATAACAAAAAGCAAAAAAAGAAATAAATTCTAAAAATTCTAGTCAAAAAATATATTGCTGATTCTGACACAGTTCATTCCTATCTTATTAATGAATATCAAAAGTTGAGGACTTATTAATAATTTATCAAAAAATCTAAAAAAACAACTCTCTATTTATAAAATCATTAATACTTCCCTTTAAAAATTGTCATTATCCTAAAAATAAATTACCTTTGTTAAATAAACCAATTAAAATTTCAAGCCTCTTGTTTCTCATCCCTAGCCTAAATTTCAACTATTAATTTTCTTGTTCTTAATCTAATTAAGCATTTTTATTTATGAATATTGACCAATTGGATAGAGACATCCTTTCCATATTAATGAGGGATTCAAATGAGTCTTTTACGAAGATTGCAAAGAAGTTACATGTTTCAGGAGGTACCGTACATGTACGAATGTCTAAATTAAAAGAAATGGGCATTGTAAAGGGAGCTAGTCTAACTATAGACTATAACAAACTTGGTTTTGATATTAGCGCCTTTTTAGGCATCTATTTAGATAAAAGTTCTTTGTATGAAGATGTTTCCAAGCAATTAACAGAAATTCCAGAGATTGTCAGCGCACATTATACCACAGGTATCTATAGCATTTTTGCAAAGATTATCGTGAAAGATACAAAGCATCTAAGAGCTGTATTACACGATAAGATTCAAAAAATTCAAGGTATTCAACGTACAGAAACCTTTATTTCTTTGGAAGAAAGTATTAATCGTCCGATTAATATTAATGACGTGTAAAGAGTTTGAGGAAAACCAATAGTAGCCAAATAAAAAGGGAAAGTCGAATGACAATCCCTTAACTATAAACAAACAAAAAACATTAGTTCTTTAAGTCGTATGCTAGAAATTTGAAAGATTAATTGATAAATACGAAAGCTAAACATAGGAATGTAGATTAGGTTTAAACATTCTGTATATTTTTTTATTCTTATTCAGAAAAAATAATGGTAAATTTTTCAGGAATTAAAAAGATAAAGGTCGAAGAATAATATCTACCCTTCTATTGTGTAACTGACCTTGATAAGTTTGATTATTATAAATAGGATTATCTTCTCCAAAATCTGCTTTTAATAATAAGTCAATTGGGATAGCTAGTTGCTCTAGTTCCCAAATTACAGCTTCACTTCTTTGTTGAGAGAGCCATTGATTATATTGTCGACTACCAATATTATCAGTAAAACTATGTACCAGTATCTCGTATCTATTAATATTGTCTACTGCATAAATAAATTCTTGCAGTTCTTCAACTTGTTCTTCATCAATATAGGCACTTCCTCCTCCAAAAAAGATACTTTTTAAGATCGTTTTATTAGGAGCTACCTCAGTAGTTTCTACAAATTCCGCTGGTACATCCTGTCCAAATAAAAGAACAGGGAAAATTAATAACACAGAAACAACACATAATTTTACAGTCATAGGAAAGGTTTTTTTTTAATAAAAATAGTAAATTTGTAGCTATAACCCGACTAATTAAACGTATATCCTGTTTAAAATGACATTTTTTAACAAAAAATTTAGTATCTCAACAAAATTATCGTATATTAGCGCATCGCTAAACACACATCTATATTACTACCCCTCAATTAATTTTAGTTTATCCCCTTTATCATCGTAAAAATCCTATCCTAATAGTTGACATACAACTATCAAAACCCGATTTAAATTTCCTGCTCATTCATATTTTAATAGCATTGCTATTATTATCTTTGATTTAGCTATTTTTCGATGATAAAATAACCATAACAGAATTTTATAAGGCTTAGAAATAGTTCCCCCAACTATAATAAACAATAACTGAAACAACACAAAAAACAATTGCTATGACTTACAGCTACAAACACCTTTGTAGTCTACTGGTCTGCTTAATGCTGACATGCAGTACTTTTGGGGGAACAATATTTGTAAGAACCAACGCCATAGGAGAAAACGATGGCGAATCTTGGGAAGATGCTTATACTAGTCTTGCTGATGCTTTAGCAGCCGCAGAAGAAGGCGACCAAATTTGGGTAGCTGCAGGAAGCTATTACCCAACGACTAGTAACAATCGGTCTATTTCTTTTGTCCTTCCAAAAGGGGTAAGAATATTAGGCGGGTTTCCAAATTCAGGCACACCAACCCTGGCCAATCGAAACGTTGCAACCAATCTCACCATTTTAAGCGGAGACATTAATCAAAGTGGAGATTTAACGGGTAATTCCTATAATGTTATCTACACCAAAAACGTCAATAGTTCCACTATCTTAGACGGCTTCACTATCACAGGTGGAAACGCAGATGAATTAGTTGTTGCTAATTTCCCTGTGCTAAGAGAAAATGGCGGAGCAGCTTGGTATAACGAAAGTTCAAATAACTCCAGTTCAAATCCAAGCATAAAAAATTGTATTTTTAGTAATAACAATGCTTCAAATCGAGGTGGGGCTTTATACCACCGAGCTGGTTTAGCCGCAATGACAAATTATACCTTAGAAAATTGTATTTTCCAAAATAACACGGCTGGCAGAAACGGAGGAGCTATTTATAATGCGCAAGCAGGAACAGATTCTGAATGTAGCCCAATAGTCCTAAATACCAATTTCATTTCAAATACAGCTGGACAATCAGGAGGAGCCATATATAATGATGGCGCTTATTTTGGAGTTGTATCAGGAAGTTATACTAATTGTGATTTTAATGGCAATATAGCTATCAATAATGAAGGTGGCGCAATCTACAATAATGCCGCCTTTCAAGGAATTACCAACCCAATATTCAATAACTGTAATTTTACGAGCAATATGGCTGTTCCTGGTTCTGGAGGAGCTATTTATACAGATGCAAGTGGGCAAGGAATAGCTAATTTTAGGGTCACAAATTGTGTTTTTGACCAAAACGTATCCAGCGTTTATGGAGGAGCTATATGTAATATCATTTCCAATCAAGGAGAAATCAAACCCATTTATACCAATTGTATATTTAAAGAAAATAGTTCTACCAATGGTGGTGCTACTTACTCTAGAGGAGTATTTGGTAGTAACCTAGATGTCATTATCACCAATTGTGTATTTTACAAGAATCAAGGAAATATTGGTGGTGCTATCTATCAAAATGAAACAGGAAGTACCAGTTTAGTAACAACTAAGGTGTCAAATAGTATTTTCGAAGAAAATATAGCAGGATTCAGTTCTATTTTTCATTTAACTGGTCCATCTAGTATTGGCGTCAATCACAGTATTTTTGACACCAATAATTGCTTTGATTTAGTACAAGGAGAAGGAACATCTGAAGCAGATTGTAATGGAAATAACATTTTCAATCAAGACCCGTTATTTGTGGATGCAGATAATGGCAATTTTAATCTTGCAATTACTTCTGCTGCCATTAATGCAGGAAATAATGGAGATATTCCTAGTTTCGTAACAGAAGATTTTCTTGGAAATCCAAGAATTGCGGGTGGTGCAGTAGACATTGGTATCTACGAGCAAGTAAACACCAATTCAGATAATGACGACGATGGTATTTTAGATATTAACGATAATTGCCCATTAGTTGCCAACGCTGGACAGGAAGATATAGATGGAGACGGAACAGGTACAGTCTGTGATTGCGATGATTCTATTGCAACAGGAACAGGTTGTAATACAGGTTGTAGCACCTTCTACTTAGATAATGACAATGATGGTTTTGGTAATCCCCTATCAAGTATAACAACCTGTGTAGCTCCAAGTGGCTATATTAGTAATAACCAAGATTTCAATGATAATGATAATACTTTATACCCTAATGCTCCTGAACTTTGTGATGGAAAAGACAATAATAATAATGGTCAAATAGATGAAGGTACAGATGACGACAATGATGGCGTTTGTAATGAAGATGACCAATGTGAAGGTGGAGATGACAATAAAGATGATAATGGCAATGGCATCCCTGATGATTGCGAAAGTCAATTAACGATTGCTTGTCCTGCTGACATCACAATCAGTACAGCTGCTGGTCAAAGTACAGCTATTGTTACTTGGACAATGCCTACCGCAAGTACAAATTGTAATGAAGGAGGTACTAGTGAGGGAGATTGTGTAGTAGAACCTATTGATGGCTTTACTTATAAAGGAAACTTTAATGGAAGTGATTATTATTTATCGGATAGTGGTGCTTTTTGGACCACTGCACAAGCAATAGCAGCAGCCAATGGTGCAAATTTAGTAGTCATAAATAATCAAGAAGAAAACGATTTCGTAAAAAGCATTATCGGTTCAAGTATTATCCATATTGGTATAACTGACCAAGTAACAGAAGGGACTTTTGGATGGGCAGATGGAGATGAAAATAATACCTTTACTAATTTTGAAGGAACACCAGGGGAAGCAGATTACGGAATCATGTATTTTTGGAATGGGAAATGGGCAGTAGATGGAGATTATACTAAACAATATGTGATAGAAAAGACTTGTGAAGAAGGAAACGACGGTGGACTTATGGTTCAACAAACACTTGGATTGACGAGTGGTGATTCTTTCCCAATTGGTACAACACCAATTACTTATACTGCATCTGATAACTGCGGTGATGAAAAAACTTGTACTTTTAATGTCATCGTCGAAGCAACCGCTAGTAATATTGTACTAAATTGTCCTGCTGACGTAACCATCAATGCTCCATTAGGTGCAACCGAAGCTATCGTTACTTGGGATGAACCAATGCCAACTTCTGATTGTACGGGAACAGTAACAATAACTGCTTCTCAGAATAGTGGCACTGATTTCCCGGTAGGAACGACTACCGTAACTTATACGGCTACTGATAATTGCGGAAGCACCATTACTTGTGAATTTGATGTTACGGTTATCGGAACCAATAGCACTATCGTTTTAGAATGTCCTTCGGATGTAACCGTTAATGCAATTCCCAACGCAACCGAAGCTATCGTTACTTGGGATGAACCTATGCCAACTTCTAATTGTGCCGGAATCATAACAACAACTGCTTCTCAGAATAGTGGCACTGATTTCCCTGTAGGAACGACTACCATAACTTATACGGCTACTGATAATTGCGGAAGCACCATTACTTGTGAATTTGATGTTACGGTTATCGGAACCAATAGCACTATCCTTTTAGAATGTCCTTCGGATGTAACCGTTAATGCAATTCCCAACGCAACCGAAGCTATCGTTACTTGGGATGAACCTATGCCAACTTCTGATTGTGCTGGAATCATAACAACAACTGCTTCTCAGAATAGTGGCACTGATTTCCCGGTAGGAACGACTACCATAACTTATAGGGCTGCTGAGAGTTGTGGAGGGACAATGAGTTGTTAATGGGAGGTTACGGTTATTTGAACAAATAGCACTATGCTTTTAGAATGTCCTTCGGATGTAACCGTTAATGCAATTCCCAACGCAACCGAAGCTATCGTTACTTGGGATGAACC
>JBGCFJ010000269.1:0-2382 GCA_045106885.1 Saprospiraceae bacterium | reverse complement strand
GAGAAACGCCAACTAGTTCTTCGTTATCCCAAGCGGTGATGACTAAATTGGCATGTTCATACATTTTTTTGATTCTGGGTTTATCTGTTGTTGGTCTATTGATGCCAGAATCGTCGTATAGGTTAATAATTGCTTCGGTTGAAGGAATGATTCCTGTTTTATAGGTGATGTTTTTTTTCATGATTTTATTTTTTATGTAGCTTAGACCTCTGGTCTGAGTAGGTCTATTTGAAGGCTATTTAGACCAGAGGTCTAAGCTACTTTAGTGTTAAATACTATCAATAATTTCGGCTACTGTATCCATTTCTGCCAAAGTATTAAAATAATGAGGGGATAAACGAATTGTCCAATCCACTCCTTTTTTTGCATAATCAATAACGCCCCAATTTTTGGTACTAACATTATGATAAATCTTGTTGTTATCAAATACTTCTTGTATCTGTTCGGGAGATTTATCTCCTTTTCTGAAAGTTAGAATATTAGCCGTTCGAGACCCTTTATCAAAAGTGGTTACGGTAGGAATCGCTGCTAGATTAGCTCGAAAGCGCTGCATTAAAATCTGATTACGCTGTTGAATATTCGCCATACCAAGTGTATTCGCATATCGAAGTGCTGTTGTAAAACCAACCATTAAGGCATAAGGGCGTTCCCAATGTTCAAAGCGTTTGGCATCTGCCAATATCTTGAAAGTGAAAGGCGTCATCCAATCTGCACCATTTCCGTCGATAAATAATGGTTTAAGCCCTTTGTTTAATACTTTATCAGAAACATATAGAAAACCTGTTCCTCTTGGTCCTCTTAAAAATTTACGACCAGTAGTGGTTAAAAAATCACAGTTGATTTGCTGGACATCTACGACCATTTGACCAACGGATTGACAGGCATCTACCAAGAAAATAATATCTTCCGTAGCACAAATCTTTCCGATACTTTCCACATCTTGAATTAATCCAGAATTGGTTGGAATATGTGTAATAGCAACTAAGACAGGCTTTTGTTCAGCGACTAATTCCTGAAAGTGGGCTATATCCAAATCGCCATTTGCTAAAGTTTTGATTCTTTTTAAGACAATTCCAAATCGTTCTTTTAAAGATAGAAACTGAATTTGATTGGAGCTATAATCATCTTCCGAAGTGATAATTACATCTCCTTTTTTAAAAGGGATGCTAGATAAGGCTTTGGTATAAGCATCTGTCGCATCGTGGGCAAAAGCAATATTATGTGGTTGGGTATTGATTAACTTGGCCGCTTCTTTATAAAAATTGGCTATTATTGAAGCATTCGTATCAGCGACTTTATAGCCACCATGCGCTGCTTCTTCCAATAAATAATTGTGGATACTTTTAACGATTTGTTCAGGCATTAAAGAGGCACCCGCACTATTGATAAATATTTTATTTTGACATTGTGGCGTTTCCGCTCTTATTTGTGCTATATTCATAATGTATAATTGAATGATAACACAAAAGTAAACTTTTTCTGGTATGCTTCAATGTGCCAGATTGGACTATTTGAGTAGTCCAGATAGTTAAAGTGATAATCTACTTTTATTGTTACTATTCAGTAAAGGGCATTGAGCGTAGGGCAAAGGGCAGGGCTAATTGTATTTGAAAGATTTTTCCTGTAAACTTTAATTTTTTTCAACTATTTGATGTTTTACGCACCTCCGCCCCATGCACTAAGCCCTATATTGAATAAATACCTTTTATTTATTTCGACCACGGGAAGGCTTCGGAGCTGGAGCATTACCTCTAGAGTTATATTTACTAGACATATCTTCCGAACTTACGGGTGAAGGAGTATTAGGAGTAGTATTCCCACCTCGACTAACACCTCGTTTCATCACCAAAGTTTTATCTCGCAAATCGGCAATGGATTTAGGGCGAATGTCAAAATCCCAGGTAAAACCATCTAATTCTGGTGGGCCAGAAAGCACCTGTTTCATAGGTAATACTTCTGAACTAGGTTGCTTAAAAAATTTGATACGACTGACATTTTGATTGTCGAAAAGAATGAGCATTTCACTACAAATCGTTTTGGTAGCTCCAAGATATGCTTCAACATCATCTAAAGCATAATAAACAGCCTCCGCATTTCCGACAACCTTTACTCTGTCTAACTCATTGTTCTTAAAAAAGGCGGTTATATTTTTGCCTTTTATTTGATTAAAGAATCGCAAATCAGGGGTAGTAACAATAAAGGCATTACCATATAAATAAATCTTGTCTATACCGCCACCTTTCATTTGAATATAAATAGAATCGCCTTTAAATTGAGAAGTGTCTGACCAAAGAATAGGGGCTTTAAATAGTTTAAATAATGAATCCTTAGAGATAAATGCCATGGAGTCGGCTATAGCTTGTAAGTCTTCTTTGAAGATAC
>JBGCFJ010000268.1:0-4657 GCA_045106885.1 Saprospiraceae bacterium | reverse complement strand
TAGCTATTTTTATTGCTTTTATGACGGTGAGTTTTCAGAGTTTGAAAGCGGCTTTGTCAAATCCTGTAGAAGCGATTAAATTGGATTGATACAGCCACCTTGTAAAAAAACAATCACTTTTTCCACCGTTAAATCTTCTTTTCCATCATTTGTTGGTAAATTCGCCATCTTATTTAAACTTTTTCCGCACTGGCGAATTTTACCTTTAATGAATTATTACAAAATACTTTTTTTAATCATTTGGGCTGTGGTTGCTAGCACGACTTTGCAGGGGCAAGAAGTGATGTTTCCAGAACCATTATCTGCTCGCCCTGCGAACTATGATATTAGTGTAAAACTAGATTCTAAAAATAAAACGATTACTGCTAAGGAGTCTATTCATTGGAAAAACATTTCTCCCGATACCATTCATTTCTTACAATTTCATTTATACTTAAACGCTTTTAAAAATACACAGTCTGTCTTTGTCCAAGATGCAGGAGGTTCTATGCGAGGAACAGATGCTGCGAATTTGGAAGATAGAGATTGGAGCTGGATAAATGTAGATAAACTAATTGGAGCGGACGGGACGGATTTAACGAATAATTTGGAGTATGTGCATGCAGAAGATAGCAATGAACATGACCAAACAGTTTTGCAATTAAACCTAACCGAACCGCTTTTACCTGGAGCAGCCATTGATTTAAAAATGGATTGGTCGTCTAAGATTCCAAAAGTTAGAGTGCGGACAGGCTATAGTCGGAATTATTTTTTGAATGTGCAATGGTATCCTAAATTGGGGGTTTACGAACCTAAAGGCATGCGAGGAAGGGAAGAAAGTGGTTGGAATTGCCACCCTTATCACGCCTCCGCAGAGTATTATGGTGATTTTGGTAATTATAATGTGGATTTGACGGTGCCTAAAGATTTTAAAGTTGGTGCAACAGGCGCTTTATTCAAAGAGGAAGAAAATGCGGATAGCACCAAAACTTTGTGGTTTCATGCAGAAGATGTGATTGATTTTGCGTGGGTTGCTTCTCCTGAGTTTCAAATTATCGAGGAACAATGGAAGCATGTGAAAATTAGATTATTTATTATTCCAGAATATAATTGTTGCATTGAACGATATTTTGAGTCTGCTAAATATTCCCTAGAATACTTTGATGAAAATTTGGCGACTTATCCTTTCAATACCTTGACGATGGTCGTACCGCCGTTTCATGGTATTAATTCTGGTGGAATGGAATATCCAACTTTTATCACCACTCCAGGTACTTATGCTTTCCCAAGTAATATTCGTTCTCCAGAATATTTTGTGATTCACGAATTTGTGCATCAATATTTTATGATGATGATTGCGACGAATGAACAAGAAGACGCATGGATGGATGAAGGATTTACTTCTTATTATAAATCTAGAATTTTAGACCATTATTACGGCGATAAAAATTCAGTTGTCGATTATGACTTTTTTCACATGGGCGCGATGGAATTTTTCCGTAGTCGCTATTTAGGCATGGAAAATAGAAAGGTTGCCGAGATTCCTCGACCAGGATGGGAATTTCCACATGGAGGATATCGAGATTTAGCCTATGCTAAAACAGCAATGGTTTTAAGAACGCTAGAAGGTATCATTGGACTCGAAACGATGGATGATGTATTAAAAGCCTATTTCAAAAAATGGAGTTTTAAACATCCAGGTGGTCAAGATTTTATTGATGTGGTGAATGAAGTGGTTACGCAAAAACATGGGGAAGACTTTGGGGAGAATATGGACTGGTTTTTTGAACAGACTTTATATGGAACAGACGTTTGTGATTATTCCGTTGCGAGTATTGATAATCAACTAGTACAAAGAACAGCCTATGGTATTTTTGACCATAAAGGCATGAAAGCAAGCACTAAAGCAATCAATCAAGACAAAAAATATAAATACAATTCAAGAGTCGTTTTAAATCGTTTAGGCGAATTAAAATTTCCAATAGACGTATTGGTTCATTTTGAAAATGGCGACGAAAAATTAGAAAAGTGGGATGGACAAGGCAGAGCTTTTGACTTCCAATACCAAAGTGACTATAAGATTGATTGGGTGCAAATTGACCCTGAGCAGAAGATTTATATGGATATTAACTTTTTGAATAATAGTCACCGAGTAAAAGAGGAAAAAAAGACGGCGTGGAAGTACGTTACTGAGTTTATGGTAAAAGTACAGAATGCGTTACAGGCTGTTAGTTTCTTGACATAACCATCTAAAACCGATATTTCTAGCCTCAGACTAGAAATGGTTATCTTGTCGTCTCCAGACGACGGGTAGAAAAATAAACTTAGTATATTTTAGTCGTCAGGAGACGACGAGATAGCAGGTTCAAGTCTGAGACTTAAACCATCGAAAAATTATTAATGAATTTTATAACAGCATATACATCAGGTTTAAAAACGATTTTTAGCAAAGGCAAACTTTGGTTACTACTCTATGCTTTAAATCTGCTATTTGCCATTTTTTTAGCTTATCCATTGTCAGGGTTTTTAGGAACAAAATTAGGGAATACTTTAGCAGCTGATACTTTATTTGAGCGTTTTGATTTTGCCCTAGCTAATGATTTTATCAATGAATACGGAGATGCTTTTGGGGTGATTATGAATCAATCTGTTGTTGGAGTTGGTTTGTATTTATTATTGTCCATTTTTCTAGTAGGTGGGATTTTAAATATATTGAAGACAAACGACAGTAGTTATAACCTAGGGACATTTTGGAGTGGTGGAGGCAAGTACTTTTGGCGAATGCTACGACTAACAATTTATTTTCTATTGATGCAAATTGGGGTGTTCGTCTTATTTTTTATGCTGTTTTCTACGCTCACAGCAGGTGGTTTAGAACGTTTTCACAACGAAGAAGAAATTGTACAAAGAGGATTAATAATACTACCTTTTTATTTATTAGTAGCGACTATCTTTTTTATGATACATGATTATGCTAAAATTCATGTAGTCGCGACGGATAAAAACCTTTTATTTCAACCAGTTCGACAAGCTTTTGGATGGGTCTTTAAAAATTTCTCTCAAACTTTTCTGCTATACCTTTTGAATTTGCTTACCTTCGGTATATTATTTTTTATCTATATACAACTAAACGGGGGGACTGCTATCTTAGCAATATTCTTAATCGGTCAATTTTTTGTCTTGGCAAGAATTGGTACAAAATTGTTGAATTTGGCTAGTGCGACGACATTATACCAAAATAGAAGTAACACAGCTCTATGAGCGGTGAAACGAAGTTTTATATAGATAAGAATTTTGCCTACTAAATTTTCATAGCTCCCAGAACTGTGTTACGGTAGCAAATGATATTACAAAACGAAATTATGAAAAACCTAACTTTCCTTTGTATTCTACTAGTGTTCATTAGCTTATCCGCCTGTCAGTCCAATTCGGACACAAAAAAGAAACAGCCAAAGCTAGTTTTGTTGCCAATCCCCAGCCTGTAGCTAAACAAGAAGTAAAAACCTTAGCAATAGGCGAACAAGCACCAGACTTTAATCTGCCTGATATGGACGGAAATTTCCGAAAGTTGGCGGATTTCAAAAAAGAGGTATTCGTCGTCATTTTTACTTGTAACCATTGTCCTACGGCACAAGCTTATGAAGACCGAATGAAGGCAATTGTAACAGATTATAAAGACAAAAGTGTAGACTTAATAGCGATTACCCCTAATAGTCCACTAGGATTAAGATATGACGAATTAGGCTACTCGGATTTGAATGATGATTTTGCAACGATGAAACCACGGGTGGAACACCACAATTTTAATTTCCCTTACTTATACGATGGAGATACCGAAGAAGCTTCTTTAAAATATGGTCCTGTTGCTACGCCGCATGCTTTTGTATTCGATAAGGCTAGAAAATTACAATATGTCGGTCGTTTAGATAAATTAGAACACCCAGATAAAGGCGCAAATGCAGAAGATTTGAGAGCAGCTATAGATGAAGTATTAGCAGGACAACCCGTTACTACTCCCAAAACTAAAACCTTCGGTTGCTCGACCAAATGGGCTTGGAAAACAGATTATAATGACAAAGCTGATGCAGATTGGGCGGCAAGACCAATTACGGTTGAATCAATTGATGAGGCAGGGGTAAAAGCTTTATTAAAAAATGAAGATTCTGGGAAATTAAGATTAATTAATGTCTGGGCTACTTGGTGTGGCCCTTGTGTGATGGAATATCCTGAATTTGTAGTTTTACAAAGAATGTACGGTGGCAGAGATTTTGAATTTGTCTCCATCTCAGCAGATAAACCAAGTATCGGAGATAAAGTATTAAAAGTTTTGAAAGAGAAGGAATCTGCTGTTAAAAATTATCACTTTTCCCAAGATGACAAATATGCTTTAATCGAAGCGGTTGACCCTAATTGGAATGGTGCTTTACCTTATACTATTTTAGTAGAACCGAGTGGAAAAGTGGTTTGGTCTTATCAAGGAGATGTAGATTTTCTAGAGTTGAAACGAGCGATTGTTGACCATCCGATGATTGGACGGTATTTTTAATGACCAGCAGATATTAGCTAATCACTTTATTCAAAAACTGAATTAATAAATAAAAAATGAAAAAATATTATTCTATTATTTCCCTAATCTTAGCTGGGCTTTTTATTGCTTCAACAGCAGTAGCGCAACAAT
>JBGCFJ010000267.1:0-2738 GCA_045106885.1 Saprospiraceae bacterium | reverse complement strand
ATCGGGTACCTTTTCATTCCAAACTACTTCGGAAAACGTTTTATTTTCTGCTTCCAGTTCTTGAACGCTATCTTTGAGTTGTTCATAAGTTTGTTCAATGGATTGACTCCAAGCAATAGCATTTTGATGTTCAGGACTACTAGTATCGTGCTGACTACAAGACATAAGGATACTACTAATCGCTACTATTAAGCAGCACTTAATTAACTGGACGGTTTTCATATTTCTATTATTGGATATTTAATTAAAGTAAGTACCAAGCCACAAATATCTACAAGTAATTTTAGTTTCTTTTTTCCTTTATGCCTCCCATACGCTTGGCGGTTTACTAAAATAAATTATTCCCCGAATTATTTATTTTAGCTCATGTTAAAAATACTCGTCAGAACTAAGGCTATGACTGCGTTTTTTGCCTTATTGAAGAAAAAAATAATTCTAAAATTTTATTTATACTTATTTATGGCTTGGTACTTAAAAGCAATAAGTTATTTGGTAATTGCTATTTTTACTAAAACGGACGAGTGTTTGGTATGTTCAATAAGAATTGAATTTTAAACGGTCGTTTTCTTCTTTTTGAAAAAATGCCAAAACCGAAACCGCTCCTTATCAAATTTTTCCTCAAATATTTCTTCATTCCCATAAATATCGCTACTTAGGAGTACACTTAATGGTTTCAAAAAGTCAATTTGTGCCATCATTACCCGCAACACGGCGATAGTTGGCAAAGCCAAAATTAGTCCTGCAACGCCCCAAATAAAACCACCTGTGACCATTGATAGAATCGCTGCTAATGGATTTACTTTAACCGAAGACCCCACTATTTTAGGCGTTATAATATTCCCTTCTAATGTTTGAACGATTCCAAACAACAAAACAACTAAACCAGGTTGCAAGTAATTGTCAGCAGTTGCCATCGAAAAGGCAAAGGGCAGAAAACCGCCTATGAAAGTACCCACGTAGGGAATAATAGCTAAAAAAGCAGCCAAAAAGCCCCAAAAGAAAGCGTATTTTACACCAATTAGAAAAAGGCCAAAACTATTGAAAACACCTAGGATGAGCATAACTGTGCCCATACCTGAGAGGTATTTTTGTACAACACCATGAATTTTTGCTAATACTTTTTCTGTGGATGCTCGTTTATCTTCACTAACTTGAATTAGTATGAAGTTTTTAATAGAGGTCCGATATAACAACAAAAAGAAAGTGTACAATAAGCATAATAGCAGGCTAGTCAAAAAAGCTGTAGAAGAACTAATACTTGAGCCAACAAAAGCCAAAGGCGCTTCCATTAACTTAGACGCATTTTTGCTTATCCATTCTTTACTGTTTGTGCCAGATAAACCAACTTGCCGATTGGCCCAAAGAAAAAGGTTATTAACACCTTCTTCTAGCTTTTTTCCGATGGTCGGTAAATCTGTAATGACTTCCATAAATTGTAGCGCAAACAAACTAATTAATACGCCTAGTGGAATCAACACCACAAAAAAGGATAGAAATGCGGCAACCCCTCGATTCGTAATTTTTTGCTCCATCGTATCGCAAATAGGCTTTAGTAAAAAAGCAAAAAATCCTGCGAAAACAAAAGGGATGATAAGACTCTTGGCTATTACGCTCAAGTAGGTCAATATCGCTGCAATAATTAGTAAGTAAGCTATTTTCTGTAAACTGATAGTATATTTCATTCGTAAATTAACTAGAGGTGGTAGTCACTACCCGTGACTTTATTTTTGCCTTGTTCATAAATTTTATCAATTGCATGTCCATATATTCTCCATAAGTAGAAATAATGATTCCCTTTACTTTGTCTTTGCATTCTACCACCAGAACGAGGCAATTTTGATTCGTATTTTTTATATTGTGAAACCGATGATATTCTACGATTTCAACAGCATTGGGCAAATACGATTTTTTATTTTTTTGATTAATTATGCGATTATTTTTAACATCAAACACTTCTCTATATCCTCTTTTGAAAATCGCTTTCTTTGCATTGTTTAGGTTTTCATATTTATTAAATTTCATGGTCTTATTTTTTTATACTTAAATCTGATATTGGGACTATTACCCATCATAATCTTTTCTTGATTTCAAATATTGCAAGGTGATGAAAGTGAATATTAGTCCAGCTACCATTATTTCTAAAAAGATAGCACCACTAATCATCAACAAGGAAGAAAAATCTACCACTTCTACCCCATATTTTGAAAATACTAAACTAGACCCTAGCAAGAAAGTAATGGCATTAATAGCAATGATTGTCGCTCCAGCAAATAGGGTAATTTGGGCAGCAAAGGACATTCCACTCTTAAAAGTAGTTCCTGTTTTCAAAAATTGGTCATAGTCTGTCAATCCGATGGCAAGCACCATTCCTAGCAAACCGTACCCAAAATATTTCATGCCGATATTATTTTCCATACCTGCAAATTGCAGTATGAATAAAAAAGCAGCAATTAATCCACCACTAATAACCCCATATTTGAAAGTACTACTGAAGAAAGGGTAGTTCGCTTTGGTAGAGGAAATTGATTCGGAATTATAAGTAGCTGTATTAGAAGTTAACTGATTCATTATATTTATTTTTGATTATAAAAATTTTGTTATTGTTTTCAAATGATTATTGATAGGATTACCAAACGTGGTCAAAAACGGTGTTGTCCGCAGCCCAAGCATCGAGCATCCAGGAAGATTTTTCAATGTTTTCTAAAAAACTTCCAATCATGTCAACCGTTCCTTCATCA
>JBGCFJ010000266.1:0-4611 GCA_045106885.1 Saprospiraceae bacterium | reverse complement strand
AATGACCGCTCCAAGCTCTTTCAATTATTAGCTATTCTACGAGCAGAATACGAACGAACAGATATGTTTCGTCGGCAAGCAACCCTAGAGTTATTTGGGGGAATGATGTTGATAATTGCCCGAAATCTCCATAAAAAAGAGAACTTACTACCTATTCGACAAAGTAAAGAAGAGGAAAAGGTAAGCACTATTCTAACGTATATTCGACAGCATATTTTAGAAAAAGAAAAAATGAAAATTAAGGCTATTGCTGAGGCACATTTGATGTCGCCTAATTATGTCAGTATCTTCATCAAAAAGCATACAGGCCTATCTATTCAGCAATTGGTTATGGAAACTAAATTAAAAACATCAGAACGATTATTACGACAAAGCAATTTGACGGTTTCCGAAATTTCTAATCGATTAGGCTTTACGGATGCTAGTCATTTTACAAAGACTTTTAAAAAGCATAAGGGGAAGAATCCGAGTACGGTTAGGAGGTAAAATAATTCTCTGAGTTGTACAATTCAGAGAAGAGGTTTTACTTCAACCATAGCTACAGCTGGTTTAAAAAGAATATTCTCAAACCTGAAATAAGCTTTTAACTAAAAAAGTGAATAATTGCTACTCCTTCGTTAATTCTGGAATACTCCTATCGCTTTTCGATTGCTACTTTTGAGCCTGATACAATCCTTATAATTATTGGCTTTTAAATTTTTTTCAAATATGATTAGCAAACGGCTTTTAATATATTGTTTACTCCCCTTATTCTTGGCTTGTGGCAATACGGAAACAGCAACAACTACAGATAGTTATGCTACTTCAATTACCCTAAAAAATCCACTAGATAATTCAAGGAAAGATGTCCTACTACATTTAAATGTAAAAGAACTGATAACCAAGTTTCCTAGCCTGTTAGCAGGGAATTTCAAGTTTACGGGAACGCAAGACCTTCCTTTTCAGGAAAATGATTTAGATGGAGATGGGATAACAGATGAAATTGCTTTATTAGTCGATTTGAAAGCCAATGATGAACAACAAATTAATTTAGTGCCTTTAAAAGAAGGAGCAACTAAACCAACCTTCAAAAAAAGAACACAAGCCGAAATTTCTCATAAAATAAACGGGCAATGGAAAGGTAGAGAATATGAGGACGGTACTTTTAAAAACGTTGACCAACTTCGTGTACCACCAGAACATACCGACCATTCGTGGTTCATTCGCTATGAAGGACCAGGTTGGGAATCGGATTTGGTAGGTTATCGGTTTTATCTAGATTGGCGAAATGCGACGGATATTTTCGGTAAGAAAACAAAAGACATGGTCTTGCAGCAAGTCGGACAAGATGGCTTTGATTCTTATCACGAGCCTGCCGATTGGGGCATGGATGTCTTGAAAGTAGGTAAATCTTTAGGCATTGGTGCTTTGGGAACTTGGACCGATAAAGGCGCATTGCGGGTAGAGACAACTGATTCTTTAGCTAGTAAAATTGTCTTGAATGGCGACATTGAAAGTAAAGTCCAAACCAATTATTATGGATGGAAAGTAGGCGATATTAAAACAGATGTTACTTCCAATTTATCCATTCATGCAGGCAGTCGATTGACCAAACATGACATCACCTTAAGCCAAGCTTTACCGAATCTTTGTACAGGAATTGTCCAACATGACAAAGGAGATTTAATTACTTATGAAAATGGCGCTTGGGGCTATATCGCCACTTGGGGCAAACAAAGTTTAGCCGATGACCATTTAGGCATGGCGGTTATTTATAAGAAAAATGATGTTGTTGAAATAACTAAAGATGCCCATAGTCATGTGGTGGTGCTAAAGCCGACCAATAAGCAACTCACTTATTATTTTTTAGCTGCATGGGAACAAGAACCTAATGCTATTCAGACAAAAGAGGCTTTTGTCAATTATCTAAATCAGGTAGTCTTAGAATTTGGGATGCCATTAGCGGTCTCTTTTTAAGCCTTTAAAAGTATTTTTTCAGTTAGCTCTTAGAATTTCCAAATTCAATATTGAACTTAATTGCTGCTTTATGGATAAAGCATAATCCGTAATCTGCAACTCGAATTAAAAATAAAATGAAATTAATTTTAGATGCTTTCTACCTTAGATATTTTTTAGTAATTGGATGCTTTAGTTTATGCTATTGCGCAAGTCCAAGTATAACCAAAAACGTTATAGCTCAACCAGTTAGCTTAGTTGAGAAAAATATACCTGTCGATAAACCTTGGTCGGAACGGATGGCATTGTCTATCATGAAACGGACGCCTATTGCCTGGCAAAATGATTTTCGAGACCAACTAAAGTGGACCTACACAATTGGCTTGGTGATGAATTCTTTGTGCAAAGTTTCAGCCGATAAAAACAATCCGATTTATTTTGATTATGCCAAAGGATATGGAGATTCTATCCTTACAAAAGAGGGACAAATCCTTGGAGGGTATGATATTGCTAGTTTTAATATTGACAATATTGCCCCGGGACCTTATCTGCTTACGGTTTATGAAAAAACAGGAGAAGAAAAATACCAAACAGCTATCAATACGCTAAAAAGGCAATTGACGTGGCAGCCACAGACAACCGAAGGTGCCTACTGGCATAAACTGCGCTATCCTTGGCAAATATGGTTAGATGGTTTATTTATGGGCGAACCATTTCAAGCGCAGTATGCTCAAAAGTATAACGAACCCGAATTATTTGACCACATTGCGGAGCAATTCATCCTTGCCGAAAAACATACTAAAGACCCGAAAACTGGTTTACTTTATCACGGTTGGGACGAAAGTCGAGTACAGCGATGGTCAAATCCAGAAACAGGCCTATCTCCTCATTTATGGAGTCGAGCAATCGGGTGGTATTGCATGGGATTGGTCGATGTATTAGACTATTTTCCTAAAAATCATCCAAAGCGAGCGGAGTTAATAACAATATTAAACAGAACACTTGATGCGGTTATAAAAGTGCAAGACCCCAAAACGAATACTTGGTGGCAAGTGCTAAATCTGCCCAACAAAGAAGGAAATTATTTGGAAGCGACAGGTTCGACGATGTTCACTTATGCGATGATTAAAGGGGTAAACAATGGTTATCTTGATGAAAAATACCGAGCAATTGCACAAAAAAGTTATGAAGGTATTTTGACTACTTTTATCAAAGTTGACGAGAGTGGGGAAGTACATTTAACAAAATGCTGCTCCGTCGCAGGCTTAGGCGGAAAGCCTTATCGAGATGGTTCTTATGAATATTATATTGGTGAGCCAATTCGAGATAATGATGCCAAGGGTATTGGTCCATTTATGTTGGCTAGTTTGGAATTTGAAAAGGCAGCTAAGTAGTTAGGCAAGATGATAGTGTTGGGTACTCGTAATCGCCAAATTTATTTGGCTGATTCTAATTTACAGTTAAACTAGCCAAATAAATTTGGCTGTTACGTATGACATGCTACCCGACATGATTAACTCGACTAACTAATAAGTAACAAGTAAATAATAAGTCGATTGTTACTAAATCAAATTAGAAAATAGTGCTTATGCTTTTATTATTAAAAAATAGCTTTAGCAGTCTTTTGCTGCTACTAATAAGCTTTGTTGCATTAGGTACGCCTAATTTGTCAGCCCAAACAGACAAATCAGTCTCTATTTTTCTAATTGGAGACTCTACCATGGCGGATAAACCAGACACCCCAGACAAAAATCCTGAAAGGGGTTGGGGGCAATTATTATCCACCTTTTTTAAAGAGGAAGTGACGATTCACAATCATGCCGTTAATGGGCGAAGTAGTAAAAGTTTTATAGGGGAAGGTCGCTGGGAAAAGGTGCTGGCAGATTTAAATTCAGGAGATTATGTATTCATCCAATTTGGACATAATGACCAGAAATATAAAAACCCACATGGGTACACCAATCCTTGGACAGCTTACCGTCGAAATCTGGAGAAATTTGTCAAAGAGACGCAACAGAAAGGCGCACATCCTATCCTTTTGTCTTCTATCGTTCGCAGAAAATTTAACGAGTATGGCACTTTAGTAGATACGCATGGTCTTTATCCTTTTGTAAGCAGAACGGTAGCGGAACACTTACAAGTTCCTTTTATTGATATGCAATTATTAACAGAAGATTATATCAATGATTTGGGCGTAGAGCCGTCAAAAGACATCTACTTATGGATTGCTGCTGGGGTGTATAAAAAATTACCAGATGGCTTAGAAGATAATACGCATCTAAGTTTAAAAGGAGCAACCGCTTACGCCAGATTAGTAACGGAATCTATTTTACAACAAGAATTGCCATTAGCGGCTTGGTTGAAGGAAAAGAAAGAATAGAATCAACGGATAATTTATAGCCCCAATAAATTTGGCGACTACAAATACTTGCGTTCTAAAAAAGTAAATTATGAAAAAATGCTTATTGCTTTTGCCTTTTATCGTTTTTAGTCTAGCCCTTTTTGGACAAAGTACACCAGAAGGTTGGGCAACCGTTGGCGTCGGAACTACAGGAGGACTTGGTGGAGAAACCATTATGGCTCGTACCAGAGGCGCCTTAGTCACTTTTGCAGCGATGGACGAACCAATGGTCATCAGAGTAAGCGATACCATTGAATTAAATTTATATGAACGAG
>JBGCFJ010000265.1:0-1654 GCA_045106885.1 Saprospiraceae bacterium | reverse complement strand
GAAAAACGTTGGGGCAGTTGTACGCCTGCTAATAATATTATTTTGAATGTAGCTGCCATTAAATTACCGTTTAGTTTGATTGATTATTTGATTGTGCATGAATTGGCACATACGAAAATAAAGAACCATTCTAAGGAATTTTGGGCAGAAGTTGCTCGACATATACCTAAATGGAAGACTTTGGATGCGAAGATGTATGAAATGAAGTTGTAGGGCTTGCAGTTAAGTATTGATTATCCGATTTTTGCCAAATGTAATCATTTGTAAAAGATGCCCATCTACACAAAATTAGAGCGTCAGATTAAAAACTGACAATAAAAAACTGTTTAATGTTTTATCTAGCTCGTCAAATCCGTTGCCTTACATCCGTTGCCAGCTATCTGCACATTAATTGGCAACGGATAATTATCAATTTTTTATCTGACTATCTAATTTTAGGGCATAAAATTTAAAAAAACACTAAAACATGAGTCTTTCCATATCCTTACCAACCTTAAACCATCCAGAAGTCAGCGCCTTCTACGAATACGACTTATCCATACCGAGAGAAAAAGTAGAAGCCATCTTAGCATTGCCAAGGGAAACCTTGATTCAAGATATGGAAACCCTGCTTTTGGATACGATTGAGCGGTATGAAGTATTTGAAAATTATGAAGATGAAGATAAATGGTGGGAATTTCCTACGCATGCGTTATATGTATTGATGGAAATCAAATCAAAATCATCGGTGCCTACTATTCTTAAGTTACTGGAACAAGATAGTGATTTTACGCACCATTGGTTTGGGGATGGGATTACCGAAAATTTCTGGCATGTCTTTTATCATTTAGGCGAAGATGCTTTTGCTTTACTAAAAGCCCATGTTTTACGACCAGGAGATTGGGTCAATAGAATTGTTCCGACTAGTGCAATGGAGCAAATCGGTTTGTATCAACCCGATAAAAGGGCTGAAATTATCTCTTGGTTTGATGCTGTCTTAACTGATTTTTCAGTCATGGAAGAAGGAAATCCTGCTTTGGATGGTGAGGTTATTGCTACGATTGTTTCGGATTTAGTCTCTCTACGAGCCACTGAATTATTACCTAAAATTAAAGCACTTTATGATAGAGGCTTGGTTTTTAATGGAATAGCAGGGGATTATGCTTATGTAGCAAAAATAATTAATAGGAAAAGTTCGCCTCATGATAAATATCCAATCCAACAGTCTATTTTTGACCGATATAAAGAAGTAATGAAGTGGCATGGCTATAGAATGAAGTATGATGAAGCTTATAAAAAGAAAAATACTTACACGCCTTCTAGTTCCACTAGTGAAAAAAGCCCAATTATAGATTTATATGAAGCTAAAAATAAGCTAGATTATGGTTCAATCCCCATTCTACCTGAAACTGTTAAACGAGTAGGGAAAAAAGTAGGTCGAAATGAGCCTTGTCCTTGTGGTAGTGGGAAGAAATATAAAAAATGCTGTTTGAAAAAATAATTAAGCAACCCAAACCTAATCCTCAAACTGATACAACCGATAATAATAAGTAGCAGCAATCCCCCCAATAAAAGAAAACCCAGCCAACATCCAAAACACCTGTTGATGCCCAACACCACCAGGAGATTCATCTAAAAAATAACCAATGGCTGGCCCTGCAAATATATCAGGTGT
>JBGCFJ010000264.1:0-8986 GCA_045106885.1 Saprospiraceae bacterium | reverse complement strand
CAAATCTAAATTAGAACACATACATAAAAAATCTATTATTTTGTTACTAAAAATTTTTCCTTGATAAAAATTTGTTGGTGCTTGTTCACTTTTATTAAAGTACAAGGTGTAATTCCCCTTTTCTAGATTTAAAAATCCAATATTAGTCCTATTTGTCATAAATTCACCTCCTGTGTTCAAGCTTTCCTCCAGTTCTACTTCCCAAATTTTTTCTCCTTTTTGGTTCTCTAACCAACCATAATCTAGTAGTTCTCCATCTCCGCTTATGCTTCCATTGCAAATAATACTTAGTTGAGTAGATTTCTCTAATTTAAAAACTATCTTTTTTTCTCCATCTTCGTCCACTTCTAATAGCTCTTTATAAAAAATTGTTTGCGCTTTAAGTGAATCAATAACAGGATTAAGATATTTTTCAATTTTCTTCATTCTAAAATTTGTCAAACCTTTGCCCTTATCAAATTTTAAAAGTCCGCCCATACTTCCACACCAAATAGTTCCAATTGAATCTTGGCAAATTGAAAAAACGGCATCTTGCTCTGGCTTATTAGTCAAAAAACGCTTAAAAGTATTTGCATCAATATCATACTTAATGATCCCACCACCAAGCGTAGTTATCCAAAGAAATCCATCTTTATCAATAAAAGTTTCACTCAAATGGTCTTGTACAGTATTTGTAATTAAATCATTCGAAATATTAAGCCGCTTTATTTCGTAACCATCAAATCGTACAAATCCATTTGACGTCCCTATCCATAAATAATCATCTTTATCTTGATCGATTCCTCCAACATGAAAAGATGGTAAATCATCTTTCTCTGTATAATGCTCAATCCGATGCCCATGTTCATAAAAAGTCCGAGTCTGCCCAAACAAGCAAAACATCAAAAAACACCCTATAACAACTAAAATAAATTTTCTCATAGCCCTATAAACTTTTAAAGTATAGCAGCGCCCAAAAGAGCGCTGCTACCCAATATCGAATTCGTATAAAAAGCGTGCTTAAAAAATATTTTAAAATGTATTTTTCTGCATTACCTTAATTCACGTCCCACCACAGCTTTTGCGTCAAGTCATTAATATCTGAAGTAGCCGCAGACAAGGCGGTACCATTCCGAGTATCTTCCGAGATAGGGTAAGGTAATCTTACTGGAATAACGGAAATCACCGCCGCAGTTGGAACAGTCAATTGAGGATAGTCTAAACGTCGCCATTCTGCCCAAGCCTGAGGACCATTCATATAAAAGGCCAACCATTTTTGCTCACCAATAGCTGCTTTCCAATTTGATGCATCGTAAGGAATAGCTGCAATATATTCATCCGCAGCATCCGCATAGCCCCAATATGCTAAAGAAGCCCCAACACCGTCGTTATAAAATTGTGCAGCATCTCCTGTGGTAAATCCTCTTTCTACGGCCTCTGCCATTAAAAAAGAAACCTCCGCAAAATCCATTATTACATGAGGAGCATCTGCTGAGCGTACTACCTCACTCGGTCGAGAGGTCAAACTTTTTAAAGCAAAGGCTTCGGAGTCTGTTAAGCCATAAGGTAAGCCCTCATATTCTCCTGAATTAGTGACTGCTGCATAGGAAGGCAGTCTAGGGTCATTCAGTTCCATTAATCTGTTTATCAAAACATCAGAAACTGCAAAATCATCTCGGTTATTGATGGCATTATCAATATACAGCGGATTCGCTACCTCAGGATTAGCATCAAATTGATAAAGGGCATTGTCTGCACCACTTGCTATAGGCCCATAATTCAAAGCTTTGGCAAAATATTCCTTTGCTTTTGCTTCATCAACATCCGAAATCCTCATAGCAGCTCTCATCATTAAAGAAGCGCCTAATTTTTTCCAAGCAGCCACATCTCCACCAAAAACAATATCTCCTGAGGCAAAAGAAGTGCTACCTGCATCCATAGAAGATAACGCATTATCCAACAAGGAAAAAATACCTGAATAAACCGCCTCTTGCGAATCATAACTCGGATTCGGAAATTCGGGATTAATGGCTTGGGAAAAAGGAACAGCACCCCATCCATCTGTAATAGTGTGATAGGCATCTGCTAACATAATATCTATGATGCCCATTTGGTTGGCTTTTCTTGCTGCGGGAATATCTGCATCATCCGAAATCATTTGCTTCGCTACAGATAATTCATTTAGGACATTGGAATACATACCAATCCATAAAAAATCAAAAGAATTAGCATCTAAGGCATACCTAGAATCTTCAGCGTATTCATTTTGAGACCAATGCTGTACCATCAACATGGACATTTCAGCATTATAGCCTCTACTGTGTAAGGCATTATATAAACTGTATTGACCTTGTGTCACCAAATTGGCAGCAGGAACACTGGTAGGGTTATTAGGGTCAATATTTAAATCCAATAGCTCATCTTCGCTACAAGCGGAGAGCATAAAAATTCCAATTATTAATAAAATATTATATAATTTCATTGTTTGTGTTTTAGAGTTTGAAAGAGATATTGAAACCAAAAGTTCTTGTAGGAGGCACCTGCGCATTTTCTAATCCTTGGGTATTGCCTGCTCCTGTTATCACTTGTGGGTCAATGTATGGAATGTCTGCACCTAGAATGACTAAGTTTCTACCCGTAACAGCAACTGTAACATCTTTGAAAGGGCTTTTACCAAAAACTTTATTAGGGATGGTATAACTTAATCTTAATTCTCTAAGCTTAAAGAAATCAGATTTATAGACATTCGGAGCTGCTCTTCTCCAATAGGTTTGGTAATAGAATTGAGGGTCAATAGACACACTATTTGGAGAACCATCTTGCTGTACGCCATCGAGTATCATTCCATTTTCTCTGATATTAGTTTGTCCTTTATACGCCACCGTTTCAGGGTGCATGCCAGAATATTTGGACCATTGAAGCGACGTAGAATGCATAATGCCTCCATATTGGAAATGAAATAAACCGCTTATCGTAAGGCTTTTAAAACTGATACTAGTAGAAATACCACCTACCCAATCTGCCAAGGCTGAACCTAAATAGACTCTATCGGTGGTAAACATATAAGCCCCATTTTCATCGACCGTTTTATTCCCATTATCATCATAAACATAGTCTTGTCCGTATAAAGCCATGTACTTTTGACCTTCTTGTACTCTTAAATCGGCTGCCCAAGTACCACCCATATCAATACTTTCTACTCCGTCCGCTAAGGACACTACTTTGTTATTTAATTTAGCAATATTGACGCCTATATTCCAAGAGAAATCATTCCGCATAATAGGGGTCGCATTTAACTGTAGCTCTATTCCAGAATTTTCCATTTCCCCAGAGTTCAATATTCTAGAGGTATAACCTGTGGCAGCAGAAGTAGGGACTGAGAAAATCTGGTCTTTGGTATTTCGCTTGAAATAAGCGACATCTACACCAAATCTATTATTAAGAAATCTAGCATCTAATCCAAATTCTAATTCTGTTGTTCTTTCAGGCTTCAAGGAAAGATTGTTTTGAGAATTAGGCACGGCATATCTTGGTGCATTTCCTATATTGGGTACAATGGCAGAAAAAACATCCGTCAATCTATAGGTATCTGCATCATTTCCAGCTTGCGCATAACTTGCTCTTACTTTCAAGAAAGAGATTTTAGAGTTTTGAAAAGGCGCTAATTCAGAGAGTACTCCACTTAAAGTAACCGATGGGTAGAAATAACTATTTTCGCCTCTAGGCAAGGTAGAAGACCAATCATTTCTAGCCGTTACATCAAAATATAACCAACTTTTATAACCAAAAGATGCCCCTCCTAATACACTATTAATGCCTCGTTCTGTTTCATAAGTCCGAATGCTCGCAGGACTACTAGAGTTGCTTACATTATAAAAGCCATCCAAACTTAATCCGCCACTAGTTTCAGCAAAAGTGCTTCTATTCAGTTGTCTCATTCTATTGCCTCCTACAAAAGCAGTTAAAGAAAACTCCCCAAATTCTTTATTGTAATTCAATCGAGTCTCTAGATTGGTTTCATTAAATCTAATTTCATCTTCTCTATACAATGAAGTTTCTACAGACTGAACTGGAATACCTGCTCTGGCACTTGTTTGGTACCAATCACTACCCAATGAGCCGATTAAACTAAGTCCTTTTCCCAAATCAACAGAAACGGCTGCTTTTCCAATAAATCTATTTCTAGTATCTTCTTGCAAGAAATTTTCTCTTACCCAATAAGGATTGTCAAAGAAAAATGGAGAAGGGTCATAAAATAGAAAATTATTATCTGCATCTACATTGACGCCTGCTGCATTCCAAGTATGCTGCGTGCCATCGGTTCTAGTGGTATTTTTCAATCGGTCTACATCCAACTGCGTTTGCCACCACTGGGTAAATGCCTGTAACGGATTCCCATTATTATACCCTGTAATATTTCTATTCTCTGCATTGGTAACAATGTAATTTCCAGTTACAGAAATGTTTACCCTTTCGTTGATGTCATAATCACTTTTGAGGGTAAAGGTATTTCTATCCAATTGTCCATTAGGAATAGTTCCCTGTGAGCCTAAATTAGAATACCCGATACGGAAACCGCCTAAGTCGTTCCCCCCCGTAAGTGCAATGCTATTTGTTCTAGTAAACCCCGTTTCAAAGAAAGCACTATAATCATTTGGTGGTGCTATCCATGGCCGAGTTTCCTTATAAGTAGCTGGATTATCGGCATCCCAAGAATCCCAATGTCTCACATTAACATTAGGGTCATATTTTGGGCCCCAAGCACCATCTTTAGAATAAGCTGGATACAAATAAGTATCGCCGTCTTGAATGACTTCAAAAAAACCGTGGTCAGTTCCGCCATTAATTGCACCACCACCATATTCTCTTTGGTGAGGAATAAGATTTCTTACTTCATCAAAATTAAACTGGGAATTGATTTCTATACCTAAGCCTTTTTGACCTCTTCCACCTTTAGTAATAATCTGAATGACACCATTCGCCCCTCGTTGTCCATATAAAGCAGTAGCGGCCGCTCCCTTTAATACACTAAGAGATTCGATACTTTCGGGGTCGATGTCTTGCGCTGCATTGCCATAATCATAAGCAGAAGAACCTCCAAAACCTCTTGCCTGCGAACTACCAGAACGATTGCTATTGTCGATAGGCACCCCATCCACCACAAAAAGCGGTTGATTGTTTCCTAAAAATGAATTGGCGCCTCTGATGGTAATTCTGGATGAACCGCCCATTGTGGAAGGACTACCTCCTATTTGGACACCCGCAATTCTACCTTGCAAGGCATTCACAAGGTTGGTTTCTTTGGCTTGAGCTATGTCTGCTCCATCTACTTGTGTAATGGCATAACCTAATGATTTTTTCTCTCTGGAAATCCCCAAGGCAGTAACGACCACCTCAGAAAGTTGAAGGCCTTCTTCCAATGTAATATCCAAAATACTGGAAGCACCGACTTCAAATTCATTCGTCTGATAACCTGTATAAGAAACTACTAAAATGGCATTTTCTTGAACAGCAATCTCATAATTACCATCAAAATCTGAAACCGTACCATTAGAAGTTCCTTTTTCTATTAGCGTTGCACCAATTACTGATTCCCCATCTTCATTGGAGATATGGCCTGTAATCGTACGTTGGCTGAATAAATGGCTCACAGAAAAAAGTAGGATGAGCACCGACTGAATTGTTTTTCTCATAATCATAATTTAAAATGAGTGAAAGTTTTAAAAAGGGTTTACATAATAATCTTTAGTCGATATGATTCATTGAAAATAGCCTAACTGGCTTTTTATTAATTGCAATACAACAAGGTGTCTTTATTTAGCATTTAAAAACTCCTCTTCTAACCATGCTTCTTTCTTTAGCATCTTAAAAAAAGGTTGTAAATAAAACCGCATTCCCTTCTTTTCATTCCCGTCCAACAAAGGGCAATCCTTAAAACATTGAAAACCAGTTTTCCGCAAATCAGCAAAAGTAGTAGCGGTTGCTAATAAGCCTTCCTTTGTCGCACATTTCCCCAAAGCAATCCGATTTTCGGGATTATTTTCGGCATCTTGAATCGGAATATTTTTGTAATAAGGGGGCTTCACTAAAGCAGAAAAATCAAAATCATAAGGGACTAAAGTCAGCTTATTTCCTCTTTCTTTTTGCACAAATTTGAGATTCTTGGCTAGTTCTATACTCGAATCGGTATTGCCAATCATGTAATTAAAAAATAGGGTATTATTATAAGATTTCTCTGTAAACAAATTGGCTTTCTTGCCCATTCCTTCGACAATATGACCACCAATTCGATGCGCCATTTCGTGGGAATTTTCTATCAAAAAACCTATTTCTCTGTACTTCCTTTTAGGGTCTTCACTATGAACATAAATCACTTCCATTAAATGCACTTTGAAACTATTTAGGGTCAATTGATTGTGCATTTTATAAGTCCAATATTCTTTGAGTACTGCTTGGCGATTTTCTTCGAATAATAGGCAATGTGTGACCAATTTTAGTTTATCATATTCTGGAAAAAGTCCCCATTTTTTTAAAGTTTCTTTGGGAAAATCAATCCAGATAGGTGGTAAATCGCAAGTTCTTCGACGAAATTTTCCTCTTGCAGCAATCTTCATTGGCAGTTTTATCAATTCTAAATTTTTGCCAGAAGTAATGACAAAAGCATCCTGTTTTTTCCCTGCTACTTTATTGAGCATTAAAGAATCCAAATTGGTTTTAATCAACATTTTTTGATAGCCCTCTAGGTGCTGAAAGACAGTTTTAATCGCCGAAAATTCAGGTCTTAAAGCTAAACTATCTGTTTGCGCAAAAAGGAAATTGGTTAATACCATTCCTATCAATAAATTAATAATTTTTAATGCACTGCTCATCCTATTATTTTTTACTGTTCAATTTATGATTTATTCAAGGAGGTTAAGTACCTACAACCAAATAATCGACACTTTATGATGGGCTCTTTTTTCACTTTAAACATCCCATCCGCAAGCGGTTCACTAAGAAATCAAGATTCCCCGAATCTTCCTTTCTTAGCTCATGTTAAAAAATACTTCCGTAGCGGGGCTATGCAAGCCATCCCGTCCGCTTTGCGGTTCACTAAATAAATTCATTCCCCGAATCAATTTATTTAGCTCAGGTTATTTTTTTTCAAATATCACGGCTATTCTTAAAAGCCACCCCATCCGTAAACGGTTCACAAACGGTGTTTGCTCATCTTGTCTAACGAAAAAATACACTCGATTAAACTATCAATTACTTATGATTTGAACTACTAGCGTAGCCACAATATCAATTACATTATTCGCATTAGTGACGAGGTAGAAATAAAGTGTGCCTGAGTACGCAGTTATGCTGCCCATCCGCAAGCGGTTCAATTTCAGCGAAATTTCATCTTCTAAGGATTCTTTAAAAACCGCATATAGCCTTGTTATATAAGGCTTTTTTAAGTATTCTTAGAAGATGAACTTGCACCGCAAGTGAACCGCAAAGCGGATGGGATGCTAAAAGAACAATGCCTGCCCCGATTCATCGGGGTAATATGGCTCAATTTATTCCTGCGTCGTCACTTATTGATAGACCGATAAAAACTTGAAAATGCACCTACACTAGAACCGTTACTCGGAAAGACATTAAAATTTCCAAACTCTAAATAACTCGGAAAAGTCTCTGTTGATTCTGCTTCATCAGAAAATAGTTGAGGCAATGCTAACCATTTAGTTACATCATTATTTTGTACAGAGTTATAGTTCCCATTTAAAGCCACTTAGGCATAATAAAAATCGGTTATCGCCGATGCAGTTGGAATAGAATTAACAGGGGCTAATTCTTCTAAATCTGCACAAGCAAAAAATAGGAAGCAACTTAGGTATAAAATAGGTAAGTACTCAATCGGTAGCACAGACTTCAGTCTGTCCTGTTTCCAAGCCTTCAGGCTTCGTTGCCATATAGTGTAAAAAGCCTAAAGGCTTTTAAACGGAACAGACTGAAGTCTGTGCTACCAGTTGACGATTGAGTACTTACTAAAATAGTGTATTTTTTCTGTTGTTATTTTTAATTGTAGCGTTATAATCTTGAATAGTAGAGGTTCGAAATACCTCATTTTGCCATTTTGAATTGGCTTCCGTACCTACTATATTTTCACCAAACTGTTAGGTGACGTATTCAATATAAGTCGGTCTGCTTTGTTGTGCCAATAAATAGCTTCCCAATAAACATAGGAAGAGTGTTAGTTTAATAGGTTTTCTCATAGATGTAGTTTTAAAATAAGTGAATGTTTTCTAATTAGTATTTTTAGTTAAAGTGTTGTTATTTTTACTAAATGAATAACACCCCTTTTTGAAGGTCAAATTTCGTAAAAAGTTTCCATGATAATTTGCACTTATCTTGTATTTATTTGTACTTATCTTGTATTTTATTTCAAAAGCTCAAAAATGAGAAGTGTACGACGAAAATAGGGTAAAACCATCTTAAGGTAATATTGAGTATCAATTACTTGTGAAATAATTGAAGTTGATTTAATGATTTTGTAGGTTTAAGTTCTCCTTCTATGAGAAAATATGAACTAAATTTAGTCATTAAATCACATTCAAAATTTATAATTGATTGTATCTCAATGGTCGTTTTAAAAATTCTACCCTATTTTCTTTGCACACCACCGATTAAATAAAGGGCAATTAAAATAATAACCTCCTCACAAAGAGGTCAATTGAAAAATATCCATAAAAAAATTAAAGTTATTTTAGACTATTCTTTATCGCCAGTAACAAATAAAGGATATTTTTAATATTATTTTCATCTAAGTATCTAATGATTTAGTAGCTATTAATTATTAATCAATTACATATTATATTATTTTCTGACAAAACAAAAAGCTAATACTAAATTGAATTAACATTAAATAAAAACATTATACAAACCTAATTATCAGCTATTTATAAAATAACTTTTTTATACCCTTTCTTCATTTTGGAATAATTTTTGCAAAATTACTTACGTATTATTCTATACATCC
>JBGCFJ010000263.1:0-2928 GCA_045106885.1 Saprospiraceae bacterium | reverse complement strand
AACTCTTTGAACCTATTTGCGTTTCTTTCAAAATATGTGAATTAGATACCATTGCTAATTTTAACTATGATTCTGTTAGAGTGGACGAGTGGGATGAAATGCAAGTGGTCTATCATCAACAACGAAAAATCAATATTTTTTGGGTGTCTCAATTTGATTTCCAAGACGAATTATGTGGCGTAACAGAATTAGGTGGGATTGGTAATACAGAAAGTGGTGGTTTATTAATGCTAAAAGGGGAATGTGTGAATGAATTTGCTATTGCCCATGAATTGGGTCGTTTCTTTGGGGTACCTTATACCTTTGGTGACGGAGAAGAACAAACAGAAGAATTGGTTTTAGGTAGTAACAGTAGCACAACAGGAGATTTACTAGCAGATACACCCGCAGACCCTTTTGTTATTGGAGATGACCCTGCATCCTATATTAATGCAGATAATAATTGTCGATTCACCAATACCAAACGAGATAATGAAAATGAATGGTATGTTCCTCATGTAGCAAATATTATGTCTTATTATGCGGACGAATGTAAATGTGATTTTTCAGATGATCAATATCGCTTGATGGTGGCTACTTATTTGGCGAGTAATCCGAAGTTGTATTAGTGATAAATGGTGAGTTGTCACATTTAAAAAGAGCTTTATTCTATAATTGAATAAAGCTCTTTTTGTTTGAAACCGCATTAATGGCAATTAATGGATCACCTGATTCGGCGTCTGTAACCGTTCCTCTAACAATCGTTTGGGCATTTAAGGCAAAGTGGAAGAAATAATCAACCAATAGATTTTCCGTTGTCTGCCCTAAACTTGAGTGTCCAACTTTAGACGGGTAGCCAAATCAACCGACGACGCAGTCATCGGACGATTTAAATTGGACTATTGAGTACTTACAATATAATTGATAATCAATTACATTTTCTTTAATGTAAATCCAAAAGTAGACCCTAAACCAGGGGAGCTTCGAATGTTAATTGTTTGTTTATGTGCTTCCACAATATGCTTCACTATCGACAAACCTAAACCTGAGCCACCTATCTGACGAGAACGGCTTTTGTCTGCTCGATAAAATCGGTCAAAAACATGATTTAAATGTTCTTGAGAAATACCAATTCCACTATCTGCAATTTCTACTAAAATTCGAGAATCCATATCATAAAACCCTACTTTAGTCCGACCGTTTTCTTTACCATATTTGATGGAGTTTTCTATTAAGTTTACTAGTACTTGTCTAATCGCTTCTCTATCAGCTTCGACTCTAAAACTTTGACTAGCACCATCCTTAAAAATTAATGCTAACGATTTTTCTTTCGCCTTAATTTCTAAATCTTCAAAAACTTCTCCAACTAATTCTTTTAAATCAAAAACTTGCAAATCCATTACCAACTTCCCAGATTCTAATTTATTAATGGCCTCTAGGTCCGTTACAATGGTATTTAATCGTTCCACATTTTTAGCAGCTCGCTGCAAATATTTCATATTAATATTGTCATCATACAGCGCTCCTTCAATCAAGGTATGAATAAAGCCTTGAATATTAAATATGGGTGTTTTTAATTCGTGAGAAACATTACCTAAATATAAACGACGGTAGGATTCCATTTCTTTCAAGGAATTAATTTCCGTTTGTTGTTCTAATGCCCATTCTGCCACTTCTTTTTCAACTTCTTGTATGATGTCAGTATCTACATCTAAATCTTTATTTTTTTCCGTTGGTTTCAGTTTAAATTTATGAATGTTTTTATAAATCAATTTTATCTTCCGATAAATATATTTTTTAACAAAAAACAATATCGAAAAATAAGCCGACAAGCCAATTACGCCTATCCATAATAAAAATTTCACATCCCATTCTAATCCGCCAAACAGGAAAAAAAAGGTTAAAAACAAGCCATTAAAAGCAACAATTAAGCCCGATGCATAAATGGAAATTTGTCTTGGTGTTAAGTTTTTAAGCATTTAGGATGATAAAATGAGTAAATGATAAAATGAATAAATTTTAACATAATGCCCCTCCCCTATCCAGTCATGTATTCATTTTCTGCCAAGTAAACGCAGAAGTTCGTTATCAAAAAATAATTGTGTGTTGGTGCTTAGGTTTAATCAAAATTCATATTTATAGCCAACACCTTTAATTGTCTTAATATAATCATTTCCCAGTTTCTCTCGCAATTTCCTAATATGCACATCAATCGTTCTATTGCCAACGATTACATCTGTTCCCCATATTTTATTAAAAATTTCTTCTCTAGTAAATACTTTTCCTGGTTTAGAAACCAAAAGTCCCAATAATTCAAATTCTTTTTTAGCTAATTCTATTCTTTCTGTTCCTCGAAGGACTAAAATTTTTTCCTTATCAATCGTTAAGTCTCCAGCTATAATAATTTCTGAACCATTAGCATCTTTACGGACTGACCGTCTCAGCAAAGCGTTTACTCTACTTACCAAAACTCTAGGTCTAATGGGTTTAGTGATATAATCGTCTCCACCAACATCTAAGGCAGCAATTTGGGAATAATCTTCGTCTCTTGCCGTCAGGAATGCGATAACCGTATTGTCAAATAATGATTCCGAGCGCAATTGTCGACATACCTCTACCCCATCCATTTCGGGCATCATAATATCTAAAATAATTAAATCCGGCTTAACCTGTCTAGCTTCTTCCAAGCCAGCCAAACCATTTTCTGCAGTAGAGACACTAAAACCTTCCTTTTTCAAATTGTATTTAACAAATTCCAAAATATCTGGCTCATCATCGACCACTAAAATTTTTGCGTTGTCATTCATAATAATGCAATTTTAATTGAATTGGTATAGGTTTTTCTTTTGTTCAATTCCTAACCTAATGAAGTATAAGTACCAACACACAATTACTATTAAGGCAAAGTGGCAGAAATAATCAACCATTTATACCGCCTTTTTCCCTTCT
>JBGCFJ010000262.1:0-5891 GCA_045106885.1 Saprospiraceae bacterium | reverse complement strand
TTTCCGAGAAAACATCGGAGATGTGAAATAGTACTATAGGTACAGGCTGCTTGAGTTGACCGACTAGGTCTTAGGTTCGCACGAAGTGAGGGGGTGTTGGGTGAGTTGTCAGTTACCAGTTGCCTGTTACGGGTTGTCCGTTCGAGCGTAAACCTGGCAACAGGTAACGGGTAACAGGCAACTCGTCCTTCCAAAAATCTATTGCACTTGCATTTAGTCCATTGAAAGTTTAGACTTTTATAGACTTAGATTGATGCCATCGTCAATCCCATTTACAGCTTTTTCATGCTTCACCCGACTGGTCGAGACGTTGCAGCCAAATGTCAACTACCTTCAATTTCCGAGAACATATCGGAGATATGAAATTAAAGGTAGTTAACAGGCTGCTTGAGTTGACCAATCAGGTCTTGAGTTTGCACGAAGTGAGATTTTTGGAGGGGCCAGTTGCCAGGAGACTTTGCAGCCTAATGGACCTACTAATGCATTTCCGATAAAACATCGGAGATGTGAAATACATTAGTAGGTCCAGGCTGCTTGAGTTGACCCACTAGGTCATCGGTTTGCACGAAGTCGCTGTCCTCTTTCCTAAATCATGGTGATTTTTAAAATCACCATGATTTAATGATTTTTAAAATCACCATGATTTAATGATTTTTAAAATCGCCATGATTTAATGATTTTTAAAATCGCCATGATTTAATGACCTTAAAAATGTACAACCATGTCAGACGATAGAAGAACTTTGCTCCGCCAACAAATGCGGGAAACTTCCAAGGAAAATATTATTCTAAATGAAATGAAACGCTTAGGTTTTTGGCCGAATGAAAGCGATAAACCGACGCTACCCGAGCAAATTATCACCCAAGAAACAGTTTTAAATAAGGAATTACGGCAATTGCTAAACGAGCAACGATTACTGCAAGATAGAGACCGTTTATTACGCAAGATTCGGAAAGAACGGATGAAGGCGTCACGAGAGAAGCAAAAGGCCAATCGAGAAAAACGAGAAGCTGCAAGAATTGCCCGCAAAGCTGCTTGGCAAGAAAAACAAGAGAAGGACATTGTTTATTTAGGGGAAGAAGTATCTGGTGGATTAAATGAAACTGACAATAATACAGATTTATTAAAAAAATTAGGCTTACCTATTTTTGAATCGGTCGAGGAATTAGCTACTTTTTTAACCATTAATATTTCCCAATTAAGGTTTTTGGCTTATAATCGAAAAGTCAGTAAAGTGTCGCATTATAAGCGATTTTATATGGCTAAAAAAAGTGGTGGCAAACGATTAATTTCTGCCCCAATGCCGCTTTTAAAAAGTGTACAATATCAGGTTTTAAATGAATTATTATATCGTTTAGAAATTCAAGATACGGCTTATGGTTTTGTGCCAAATCGGTCTATTGTAGACAATGCCAAACAACATATTGGACAATCAGTGGTCATCAACATGGATTTGAAAAATTTCTTTCCGACCATTACTTATAAACGAGTCAAAGGTTTATTTAAAGCATTGGGTTATGCTCAAAAATATGCGACGATATTGGCCTTACTTTGTACGGAACCAGAAACAGATGAGGTGAAAATGGATGGCGAGCGCTATTTTGTGGCTACAGGCGAACGACATTTGCCACAAGGCGCACCAACTAGCCCAGTTATCACCAATTTAATCTGCCGTACTTTAGATAAACGAATGTTAGGCGCAGCCAATAAATTAGGCTTTACTTTTAGCCGTTATGCCGATGATTGTACGTTTTCTTGTGCGGAAGTCGATAAACCGAATGTCGGAAAAATGCTTTGGATAGCGCATCGAATTGTGAAAGAAGAAGGTTTTATTATGCATCCTGACAAGCTGAGTATTATGCATAAAGGACGACATCAAGAAGTCACAGGAATTGTAGTTAATGAAAAATTGAATGTCAGTCGTAAGGATTTAAAAAATTTCCGAGCTTTATTATTTCAAATTGAACGAGATGGATTTGTGGGTAAATCTTGGAATAATAGTCCTAATTTGCCAGAATGTATTCAGGGATATGCGAATTTTGTGATGATGGTAAATCCAAAGAAAGGGAAGGTTTTGAAGGGGCAGGTTCGGCGGATATTGAAAAAGCATCTTTAAAGAAATGATGAATGATAAACGATGAATGATGAATTGTTATAAGTTGGAGGGATTATACAGAAAATAAAAACATACCGTTTTAGGTGAAAAGATATTTATGAATCTAAAAGATACCATCCAAAAAATCCCTCTAGGCGCAACTGAAATGCGCATCAACGGCAAAAAATACCTCGTTACCCGACAAGATTTTAATCAAGGCAGAAGCACCAAAGTATATGCAGAGGAATTAGGTGGAAAAGATTTTATTAGTTTCAATTTTTATTTGACCTCAAAAGGGGAACAATTAAAACCTTGTGAAATGCCTACGCAGAAAGTATTGGATTTTTTGGCTTCCGTCAAATAATTTAAGTCGATTTTCTACCACCTAATAGAAATCTCAATTATCTGTAAAATACCTACCAAAAAAATAAAAAATAATTTTCCTGTATTTAAATTTGGAATAAAAGACCTTTTTATCTTATATTTGCATTATCATTCATTTTTAATTAAAAAATCTTATGTTTTCTAAAGCTTGTGAATATGGAATAAGAGCATTGACTGTCATTGCTACAGCAGGCAAAGAAAACAAGAAAATTGGCATTAAGGAAGTTTGCAAATTATCACAAACACCTGAATCTTTTACTGCCAAAATTTTACAGAATCTTGTAAAAAGAGGCGTACTTAATTCTCAGAAAGGGCCTGCTGGTGGCTTTTATATTTCGCGAGATTTATCAGATATTACGCTTTATGATATTGTAGAAGCGATTGATGGTAAAAGTATTTTTAGCAAATGCGGACTTGGGCTTACCGCTTGTAATGCCAATAAACCTTGTCCAATGCATTATCAATTTGAAGTCGTTAGAAATGAATTAAACGCTATGTGCCAAAACAATACTTTACAAGATTTAGTAGAGGGGTTTCACGAAGAAGTCTATAAGCGATAAATTTTTTTTCAACAATAAAAGACATTAAGGTCTTTTTTATTTTTAAATTCAAAAATCAATCTTCTCTGAAATCAAATCAACGTTATATTACGATATATCAGGGAATCAAAATCAATGAATTATGGCAACTATTAGTATCTCAAAGACAAATAATTTTGTAAAAGAAAAAACAAAAAAGGTTTCTTTACTCAATCGTTATCTAGCTTATACGGCAGGAGAGCAAAAGAATAGTTTTTACTGGTATATCCTAAGCATTTTAGTTTTCCCATGTGTGGTAATGGTGCCAACTATTTTTGTGCTGGAAATGGTTACATCCAGCTATGTTTGGTTTATTAGTCTAAGTGTGCTACTATTTTATAGCAATATGATTGCTCATATTGGCGGCGCAAAAAGTACTTTTTTTGTACCATTATATCACGCTACCGTTGCTATTATGGTATTAATTCCTTTTATCACTTATTTAGTTTCGTAACGAATAAACTGGTAGTAAAGAAATAATCATGAAAAATAAAGTCAATATTAAAGTCGTACCTTCGGGAGCAACTTTTAAAGTCCTCTCTATTTCTGGGAATAGTGGCGATGCCTTAACCAAACATCAGGTCAATCAAGCTGCTTTATTATTAGTTAAATCAGGCAATTTGACTTATCAAGCAGACAATTTAGAAGTCTTATTATCAGAGGGGCAATGCCATCCTATTCCAGCAAATGTTCTGCATGCAGTGACCTGTCGTGCCGAAAATACACAGTTTTTTGTTGTCTTGACTAATCAAGCAAAAATGAGATTTGAATCATGAAATTTAAGCTAATTATTCTACTTATTCTAGGTATCTGGTCAGGTATGGTTTTAGGTATTTCTTTTATCGAAGCGCCACTAAAATTTCAAGCGCCCAATATTACTTTAACCCTTGGTTTAGGCATTGGTCAATTGGTATTTGGTGCATTAAATAAAGTAGAGCTTGTCTTTTCATTTTTATTATTGGGTTTAGTAGGATATCAATATCAACAATTAGATAATCCAGTATTGGTCATTATTTCTTTATTAATTGGGATTATCGCCATTCAAAGTATTTGGTTATTTCCGATATTGGATGCTCGAATTGATGCCTTACAACAAGGACTAACACCTGCCAAAACCAATCACCATTTTTATTATGTGGCTCTAGAGATTTTAAAAGTAGGTGGCTTAATTTATGGTTTTATAAAAATTTATAAACATGCAGGACATTCGAGATAAAGCAGACATCAAAATTTTGGTAGACGCTTTTTATAAAAAAGTACGAATTGACCCAATTATAGGCGCAGTCTTTGCGGCAAGAATACCCAATGATGATTGGACACCGCACTTAGAACGAATGTACAGTTTCTGGCATACTATCTTATTTGGTGTGAGTGATTATCGAGGCAATTCATTTGCTAAACACGAACAATTGCCTATTCAAATTCAGCATTTTGAACGATGGATTGCGCTATTGACAGAAACAGTTGATGCGCTTTTTATTGGAATTAAAGCAGAAGAAGTTAAGCTGAGGGCGGTAAAAATTGGCGCTGTATTTCAGGCTAAATTGGCATATATTCAGGCGAATGATATTTTTAAGAAATCTTTATAACTTTTACTATTTTCCGCTTAACTACAAAAAATCCATGTTAAGTACTCAATAGTCCAATTTAAATCGTCCGATGACTCCGTCGTCGGATGATTTAAACCAACTCATCGGACGACGGAGTCATCCGACGAGTTGGTTTTGCTACTATATTGAGTACTTACCTTAACATAGTTTATCTTTTAATAAGATACTTTGTTAATCATTTCCTCTTCCTTTTTCTTTCTTTTTTGCTGCTTTTGCCGCTCTTTTTTCTTTTAGTGTTTTACCAGGTGCTGTTTTAGCACTTTTCTTTTGAGCATTTTTTCCTTTTGCCATATCGTTTAGGTTTAAAAAAATTAATTAAATATTATTAGACTTGTTACCCTTTAATAAATACCTCTCTGAAAGAGTAACAAGTCTATTGAGGAATAGCCCTCTTTTTATACTAACGCTGTATAAGGTCCATTTGTTGATGAATATTTTTTCCGCTACAATAACCCTAATTTCAACTATTGATTTCTAATTAGAGTCTGTCCGTAAAGCCGATTTTGTTCCGCTCGTAACCACCAAATTTATTTGGTAGGTTCATAAATTAGGGACAGTCAACATTTTGAATCAGCCAAATAAATTTGGCGATTACGTTAGACACGCAAAGCACAAGTTTACGGACAGACTCTAATTAATAAACTCTTCCATTCCAATAATTTTCTCCTGCTCGATATAAGTTCGTCCCCCCCTTCCGAATAATCAACTCATCCATTAAAAACAATTCATCTTCCATCGCCTTATTTAAAATAGAAACTTCCAAAACGCCATCAGCAGGCAATTTAAAAGGTAAGTCCACCAAAGACCAACCATCATTCGCCATGACTTTTAAAAAATAACGAATTTGTGGACGGTGTCTCCATAAGACAACCCCTGTTTTAGGGTCGATTAATTTGACGTTAACAAAAGTATTCGCCAGTGGGAATTTTCTTAAATCATGAGCCCAGAAAGAAAGATTGATGTTATTTCCTTTTTTAGTATTGGGTATTTTACCTTCAAAAATGATTTGTGGGGTACTAATATTTAGGCTTCGTCCACCAGTTCCTCGATAGGCAGCCGTTTGGTCTTGGTCATCAAAAGATTGGTAGACAAAGTTTTTGATACTATCAGTCGATAAAAAGCCATCAATTTTAAATAAAGTAGCATCTGCCTGTAGCCGTTGCTGAATCGCTTTTTTCCGATTATCAATCCGTTCTTGAAAACCAGATAGTGGCAATTCATAAT
>JBGCFJ010000261.1:0-9537 GCA_045106885.1 Saprospiraceae bacterium | reverse complement strand
ACAACACCCCATAGCCTAGTAGAAATTAATTTACCTCCAACTACTAGTTCATTTAATCTAGATAATTTATTGCCTACTACTATCTATGAATGTTTCTTATTTGCAGAAAATACAAGTACTGCCCCCACAGATTTGGACATCATCACTTTTCAGACACCTACTAATAATTGTATAAATAGTGATTCATCAAATGCCGTGAGTAATTTACAAGCCAGTCAAATTGAGTGTCAAGAAGTCGTTTTAAGCTGGACACCTCCTACTAATAGGGAGGTCGCTTACTATAATTTAGTCACCCAACCAGGTAATATTAATTTATCATTTCGTGTGTTAACGACACCTATTGCCTTTAAAATCAACAATTTACTGGAAAGCACCAATTATAGTTTTAGTTTAGCAGCGGTAGCTCCTGATGGACAAGTGTCTTCCAATCAAATTATTAATGCGACGACACTAGCTACGAATCAATGTGACGATGATGATGACGACGACGGCAATGAAAATTGTAATCCTGATTGTCCAACTTATATTTGTATCAAAGATGATTGGATTAATGATATAACCGCTACAGAACATTTAGATGCTCGCCGCCTATTTGATGAATCAGAACTAGGTAATCCAACATGTGGAGAAAATGGTATACCTGTCAGTAATTGGGGAGAAGAATATACGCCAGGTTTAAATATTCCACCGATTATTGCTATCGTTGATTTACAACAAATGTATAGTTTAGATGCCATTCATTTATTTGATATTGAAAGTGATGGCGATTTTAGAGTAGAATACCAAAATAGTAATGGCGATTGGGTAATCATTGCCGACTTTTTTACTGCTGCTTATCGCAAATGGCATGAATTGAATAATTTGAATTTATCAGTCCAATATTTACGTTTTACTAAACTGCACAATTCTGCTAAAATTGCAGAGGTGGCTATATTTGGTACGCCTTTAAATAATTAGGGTCTGTCCGTAAACTTGTGCTTTGCGTGTCTAACGTAATCGCCAAATTTATTTGGCTGATTCAAAATATTGACTGTCAGCAATTTATGAACCTACCAAATAAATTTGGTGGTTACGAGCGGAACAAAATCGACTTTACGGACAGACGCTAATTAGTGACTTAACCAATTTGAAAGGAGGATTGAACTAATTGGTCCTCCAGACTAGATATGACTATCCAGTCGTCTCCAGACGACTATTGCGGTCGTCAAGAGACGACCAGATACCGATTCCTAGTCTGAAGGTTTTGGAGCTGACCTTGGAGTGTCTTTAAGACCTCCAAGTGTCTACTCGTAATATTATAAATCCTAATTAACAAAACCCGCACACTGGACATTCCTCCATCCATCCCAATAATTTGTCCAGTCATCCAGCCTGCTTTTTCAGACAATAAAAAAGCACCCATTTCTGCAATTTCTGCCGCCTCCCCTACTCTCTTCAACGGATGTCTAGCACCAGAAGCTTCTTTCTTTTCGGGAGTCGACAATAATCTACCTGCCAAAGGCGTATGGGTCAAAGAAGGCGCAATACAATTGACTCTGATAGTCGGTGCCCATTCTGCTGCCAAGGATTTAGTCAAGCCTTCAATCGCTCCTTTTGCCGCCGCAATAGACGCATGAAAAGCCATTCCCTGCTGAACAGCAACCGTACTAAATAGCAAAACACCACCAGCACCTGATTTTTTCAGTCCCTTAAAACAAGCTTTCATTGTTTTAATCGCTCCTAAAACATTAATGTCAAAATCTGCCTGAAATTGGTCTAATTTTAGTGAACGAAATGGTTTTAAAACGATACTGCCAGGACAATAAGCTACACCATGAATTAAGGTAGGCAAAGTATCCAGATGTATTTCATCTGTTAGAATATCTAATGGAATATGTGTAACATTGGTTAGGTCAGTCAAGTTTTCACGCGTTCGAGAATAAACCGTTACCTTTCCTCCAGCTTGACTAATTAATTGAACCAATGCTAACCCAATACCAGAACTTCCTCCAACCACTACATAATTTTTATCCTGCATTTTTGAGTGCCTCTATTTTTGATAAAATGGTTTCTGATTCTTCTATCAATACGGCGTAGGCTCTTAAATCACCTGAACGTTGCATATCTCTTGCTTTTTCCATCAATCGTTCGTACTCCTTTTCCAACTTTTTAGCTGGGTCTTTTTTGAATAAACCAAACATAATAATTTCTTTTTTCGGTTAATAATTAAGTATAGGAGCGTAACAAGAGGAAGTAAAAAAGGTTGTGGAGAATGCGGTTGCTGGTTTGCTGGTTCTAAGGCAAACGAGCAACCAAATCAACTAACCCGATGCAGCTGTAGAACACGAGTCGTTTCAGCGGTTACTTTAAATCTTTCATCCGCACGATAATTCATTACCCAGATAATTTCTCCAGCGGATTCTATGACCAAAACAGTAGATTTTTCAAAAAGGGAGACTTTATTATCTCTCAAATAATGGGTAATTTTCTTACTTTTTCCATTCATACCTAGTGGTTGAAAGCGGTCACCATCTTTCCAGTTTCTAATAATTAAAGGCAATTTTATTTTATCCAAATCTAATAAAGTAATCGCTTTTCCAAGGTTTAATTGTTTCGGTTTTTCTTTGAGAATAGTCGCTATTAATTGTCCTTTAGGCAAATCAATTTTTTCAGGCAACATTTCGATTTTTCGCCAAACGGTGGTGTATCGCCCTTTTCTTTTGATAATAATCGACTTTCTTTCTATTAGAATATGGTACATTTTGGAATAAAATTGAGCCCCTACATTATCAATCGCTCTAAAAATTTGGTCTACATGGTCGGTATTAAACCCATAATCTTTGATAATTTCATATAAAATAGTTGATTTAGCAGGCACTTTATTTAAGCCAGCTATCGCTATTTTTATTAGCCCTTCTTCCTCCGTTAAGATGTCTTTTTTATGTGCTGCTACTGCCCAGAGGAAAAGTGTCTCTGTTTCTTGCAATTGCTTTAAAGTTTTAGCAAACGTGTTTTCTAAAGAAGGATTAATCTTTTTTAAAGGCGGAATTACTTGGTGCCTAATTAAGTTCCGATTATGTTCCAAAGATTCATTAGAAGCATCTTCTCTGTAAACTATATTTTCCGAATTAGCATACCTTTCTATGTCAAATCTACTAGCATAAGATAGCGGGCGAATAACTTGTCCATTTTTCAATGGAATTCCATGCAAGCCTCTAATACCTGTTCCTTTTGCTAAATTATACAAAAGGGTTTCTAGAGAGTCATTTAAATGGTGGGCAGTTGCAACAAATTGATAATCATACATTTGCAACAACTCACCAAACCATTGATAGCGTAACTCTCTTCCAATAAGTTCAACAGATTTATGCTGTTTTTCACTTTCTTTAATCGTTTCAAATCGTATCGTATGGAAAGGAACCTCCCAATCTTTCGCCAATTTTTCGACCATTTTTTCATCTCCATCGGAGGCTTCCCCTCTCAATTGGAAGTTACAATGAGCAATAGCAAAATTAAATCCAGCTTGCTTAAATAGGTGAGCCATGACCATAGAATCAAGCCCTCCACTAACCGCAAGTAGTATTTTATTGGTAGGAGAAAAAAGTTGAGTATCTTGTATGTAATCTTTGAAGGCAACTAACATCTGAAATATAGGAATTAGATTTTTTTCAAAAAAGAATATTATTAAGGGACGAGGCAATAAATAACCTACCAGAAGTGATGAGGTTATTTTTTCTTTTAGCAAGGCAAAATTTTTCAGCATAGCCGTTGCTACGTTGAAAAATTTTAACGCAGCTAAAAGATGAAAATTTGCTGAATTTGAACCGCAAAGCGGATGGGCAGCGAATCCATCAGGCTGGTAGGTTATTATTTTCCTCGTCCCTAATGCCAAAGTTAAAAAATTAAACGAGCGAAAAAATAAGAAATGGAACGATTTTAATCTTTTTTTCGGTTAGCCTTTTAATTATTTGGCTATAAATGGGTTTTTTCCCTTTAGCTTAGATAAATTTGCAGCTTTTAATAAGAGGTCAGAAGTCAGACCGTTTATTACATAAACTGTCAGAAGTCAGACTTTCGACGTAGATTACACCGCTCTTATCTGACTTCTGACAGAAAATTTCAATTTTCGGTCTGACTTCTGACCTCTCGACTAGCAATACTTTAGAACTAATACAACATAATGGATTTTTTAGAAGAATTAAAATGGCGGGGCATGTTACACAATTCAACGCCTGGTGTAGAACAAGCATTATCAAAAGGGATGAAAACGGGCTATATTGGGTTTGACCCAACCGCTCCGTCTTTGACGATTGGTAATTTTGTGCAAATTATGCTCCTTAGATTATTCCAATTGTCTGGACATAAACCAATAGTATTAATGGGTGGGGCTACAGGTAGAATTGGAGACCCTTCTGGAAAAAATAAAGAAAGAGAGTTAAAATCATTTGAAGTATTAGATTCCAATCTTAGTTTTCAGGCAAAACAATTTAGTAAATTTCTAGATTTTGACGGTGTGGAGAATAACGCCGAAATGGTCAATAATTTAGATTTTTATAAAAATATGAATGTCTTAGATTTCCTTAGAGATGTAGGTAAGACTTTGACTGTCAACTATATGTCTTCAAAAGAATCTGTAAAGAAGCGAATAGAAACAGGCTTGTCTTTTACGGAATTTAGTTACCAATTATTACAAGCTTACGATTTCCAATGCTTGTACACAGATAAAGACGTCGTATTGCAAATGGGTGGTTCTGACCAATGGGGAAATATTACCTCTGGAACAGAATTTATTCGTAAAAATGTACAAGGAAAAGCACATGCTTTGACAACCCCTTTATTGACTAAGGCAGATGGTACTAAATTTGGTAAATCAGAAGCAGGAAATATTTGGTTAGACCCGAATATGACTTCGCCTTATAAATTCTACCAATTTTGGATTAATGCAGATGATAGAGATTTGCCTACTTTTACTAGATACTTCACTTTAAAATCTAGGGAAGCAATTGAGCAAAGAGAAAAGGATTTGGCAGATGACCCAAGGGAAATGAAACGCTTATTAGCAGAGGAATTGACTGTAAGGGTTCATTCGCAAGCAGATTATGAAGCGGTTTTAAAGGTATCTGAATTGCTCTTTAATAAAAAGGCAAGTAAAGAAACACTTTTAGCATTGGATGAAAATTCTTTGGCAACCGTGGCTGGTGAAATCCCTGGCTTTAAAATTACAAAAGCGCAACTTGGTGACGGGTTAAACATTTTAGATTTAATGGCGGATGCCACTACTATTGTTAAATCTAAAGGAGATGCTAGACGAGCAATTAAAGGTGGTGCTGTTGCTGTAAATAAAGATAAAATTGGTTCGCATGAGACGGTTATCGGTACCGATAGTTTGTTGCATGGTAAGTATATTATGGTGGAGAATGGGAAGAAGAATAAGTTTATGGTGGAGGTAGAAGGATAGTTTTTCAACTCTTTTCCAAATATACCAAAAGCCCTTAATTTTTAGAATTAAGGGCTTTTCTTTTTACTAATAAGTTTTTATCGATATGGATTTTTCTTGGGGTCTTGGCGTGTATCAAACAGAAAAACGATAATAACATCATTTTTAATTTTGTAGTAAATATTAAGATGTTTTCTAATTTTTCTAAACCGAACACCTTTTCTTTGTAAGACTTCTCGACCAGCATCAGGATAATTACCAATAGAAACCAAAGCTTTTTTGACATCTTTAGTAAAATTTGCCGCTACCTTTTCGCCATAATTATATTCAAGAAATAATAATCGCTCATCAAAAATTGCTTTCGCTTTTTTACCCCAAATTACTCTTTTAGCCATTTCTCATATTTTTTAAAAACTTCTTCATTGCTCACTAAATTTGATTCATCTTCTATTTCAGCCAAAGCTTCATCAAATTCTTTTTGTTTATCTAAAGGTAATTCATCCCAGCCATTTTCTTTTTCTTTTTCTTTTTCTCTTAATACAAAATCGTCTACCATTTCTTGTACCATCAATAACCAATCTTTATTATTAATTTTAGCAACAGCCTCAAGAATACCTCCTTTAATTTCTGTAGTACTCATAATTTTTCCATTTAATTAAATAACATTGATTACAAATTTAATCAATTTTAAGCAGATTTAAAACCATTCAAAAACATAATTATTGCATATATTCAAATAAAAACAACCTATAAAATCTAATTTGCTAATCCAAAATTTAAAACAAAAATTCAATAAATCAATAAAAACTAAATAAAAATTTGTTAATCATTTATTTTTCAAAATATTCTTACCTTTTATCAATTAACAATTAATCAAATACACAATTCACTCAATATTAGCAATTTAAATCTTAAATTTGTTCCTTAATTTTGAAAAACACGAGAATACCTAAAATCTTAAATTAAATTTATCATGGCAAAAATTAAGTTAGAATATATATGGCTCGATGGGAATGAGCCAACTCAAATCTTAAGAGGAAAAACCAAAGTGGTAGATTCTTCTAAGTTCTCTGGCAAGTTGGAAGAATGTGACTCTTGGTCTTTTGATGGTTCTTCTACACAACAAGCAGAAGGTGGTTCTTCTGATTGTATTTTAGACCCAGTTTACATTTGTAAAGACCCAGGCAGAACGAATGCTTATATCGTTATGTGTCAAGTTTTATCTCCAGATGGTTTTCCACATCCATCGAATGGTAGAGCCATGATTAATGATGATGATGGTGATTTTTGGTTTGGATTTGAGCAAGAATATACCCTTTGGGATAAAGCAACTAATAAGCCATTAGGTTTCCCTGCAAAAGGATATCCTACCCCACAAGGACCATACTATTGCTCTGTAGGTGCAAAGAATGCTTTTGGTAGAGAAATCGTAGAAGAGCATTTAGATGTTTGTCTGGATGCTGGCTTGAATGTAGAGGGCATCAATGGGGAAGTAATGGCTGGGCAATGGGAATTTCAAATTTTTGCAAAAGGTGCAGCTTCTGCGGGTGACCAAATTTGGGTAGCACGATATTTATTAGAAAGAGTGGCAGAAGCTTATGATGTAGTGGTGAACTGGCATTGTAAGCCTGTCAAAGGTGACTGGAATGGTTCTGGGATGCACGCTAACTTCTCTAATACTTTATTAAGAACAGCAAATTCTCAAGCAGTATTCGAAGAAGTTTGTAATAAATTTGCGCCACAACATGTTATCGAAGCTTGTATCGCTGTTTACGGCGCAGATAATGAGCAACGTTTAACTGGTTTACATGAAACCCAATCTATTGATAAATTCTCTTTTGGGGTTTCAGATAGAGGGGCATCTATTCGTATTCCAATTTACACCGTGCAAAATGGCTGGAGTGGTTATTTAGAAGATAGACGACCAAATTCTGAGGCAGACCCTTATAAAGTAGCGGCTACGATTATCAAGGTCGTGAAAGGTGGTTTTGAAGCAGGAGATGCGGTTCAAGCAGGTACTTATGGTTCAAATATTGACGATTTAACAATTGTTGAAGGTATCGGACCAAAAATTGCTGGCTTATTAAAAGATGCGGGTATGGATACGTTAATTGAAGTGTCTAAATCAACGCCTGAAAAGATTAAAGAAATCTTGACTGCCGCAGGTAAAAGATATGCGACTCATAATCCAGGTACTTGGCCAAAGCAAGCAGAATTAGCTGCTGCTGGTAAGTGGGATGAATTGAAAAAATGGCAAGATGAATTGGACGGCGGGAAATAAACAGTTAGCAGTTTACAGTCAACCTTAAGGCAATTAGCTATAACTTAAGACAACGAATCCTTTTTAAAATATAAAAGCTACCTCATTTATTTGAGGTGGCTTTTTGTTTTTAGACGACTATAGTATGTTGAAAATACATCAATATTTTTTTACCACAGAGGACATGGAGTTATAGCGTTCACAGATTTTTTGACGAGCGTAGTTTAGTTTTTTAATGCAAGATTATTAATTGAAGTGGAAGATAACTGGTAGCACAGGATTTATCCTGTTCCGTTCCAAGGTCTTTAGGCCTTGGTTTCTAACAAATAACTACTGAACAGTACTTTTTACCAAACCCAAAGCATATTTTTCATTCTCCCAACCCACTAAAGCTACTTTTCCCAATCCTTTTTCATACAAAAACCAATCTTGAATAATCTGCTTTTCCCCAGCATTTTTGGTAATAAAATCACTAAAATTGGTTGTAGTAGATAATTGAAGCAAGGAATCTAAAGGGGAAGCGATAATCACCTGTTTAGCTTGCCCGTTTTCTTCCAGCATTAAGGCAGCAATGGGTCTTACAGACAACTCAGCCCCATTTGCCAATTGCTCGGCTATTACTAGTACATCCGTAGCCTCATTTAAATGGCCTAAATTTCCTGGTAAAGGCAAAAAAGAATGATTTAGCGTAGTACCTGCTGGATTCGTAATTTCAACCGTAAAAACTTCTGGTATATGGCTGTAATCAACAGCAACTGGTTCATTTTGACAAGCAAAAAACAAACAACTTAATAATAAATAAATCGGTCGGTATTTCATAGGTGCTAAGCCTTTATTAGTAATTTCTTATTTTGATAACAAGGGCAAAACTACGATATTTCAGTCATAATTACTATTGAGCGAAGCGCAAAGAGTGGGTCTATTTGTCTTTGAAAGGTTTTCCCTTTGTAAAGTCAACAATTTACTGTTTTCCACGCCTCAGCCCCATGCGCTAGGCCCTTTGCTAAATAATTATAAACCTATTTTGGTTGATAATAAAATTATCTGATTGCTGGTCGTTAATTCATTAATTCTCAAATCTTTTAAGGGGGCGTATTCCTCAGAGTTTATAAAATCTAAGGCAGTTTCTTTAGATAGAAATTTTAATAATACCGTCCAATTACCCAAAGTTTCTCCTTCTAATAACTCAGCTTCTTTATTCGCTGCTACGACTGTTCCTTCAAATTTTTTAAAAACCTCAAAAAAAGGCATTCCATATTTTTCGAGGTAGGTATCGTAATCTTTGACGCCTATTTGGGCTATGATGTATACTTCTTGGCTCATATTTTTTAGTTATTTAATCCAAGTTGCAGAGAAGTTGAAATGGTTATATTGTTTTATAGCTATATTGCTAATGAAGCTAAAAATCTCGAATTAAAAGGTTATCCAGTACCAAAACAATATGACAATACAACAATTATCCGCAACTTGAATTATTTATTTCTTCTCCTCTTTTGCTTTTTGCATCGCCCTAGCCTTAGCCTGTGCCAACATCTTATCAAATAATTCCTTCAATTGAGCAGATTTGGTAAAAGGAATAATCACCTCTCCAGGGCTTGGTTTAGAAGCGCCTGATTCCACTAAGCCAAACTGCCGAACACTCGCATAAAAAGGCACTAATTGTTTTAGTGCAGGCCCGACTATCCATAAATTTTTTAAACCAATATCGTGTAATTCTTTGGGGTCTTGCATGATATTAAAAACTTGTGGTGCCCATAAATCCCGATATGTTCGTTCTTCTTGCATTACGCCTTCGTCTTTAAAGTATATTTTAAATTGCCGCCATTTAGCCGCAACAAAAGTTTCATCGTGGAAAAACAAG
>JBGCFJ010000260.1:0-3687 GCA_045106885.1 Saprospiraceae bacterium | reverse complement strand
AGATATTTCTCCTTGTAAGTTGGTGAAAATCAATTAAATATTATTTGAGAGTGTTTCTAATATAGTGTTTCATTAAAATCAGCAGTATTAAAATGCTGCTGGTTTTTTTTAGCATTTAAAATTTTTTCCAATTTGTTTTTTCTCATACTTAAAACCTTCTTTCATATTCTTGATACATAGTAAATATTTATTATGTATATAGCAATTTAATTTTTAGGGGTTGAATGCCTAGTAAAATGGACGCACAAAATTTAAAAATTTTAATTATTGAAGATGACCTTTCTTTTTCCATAGAATTAGAGATGATGGTCAAAGAAATAGGGTACGAAGTACTAGAAACTGTAGATAATTCTGCGGAGGCATTAGAATGTATTTATTCGAATCAACCAGATTTGATTTTGATGGATGTTGATATTAACGGAAAATTATCAGGGATTGAAATAGCTGAAAAAATTCAACACTTAGAAATTCCTGTCCTCTTTATTACTAGTTTCAAGGATCAAAATGGCTATGATCGTGCTAGAAACACTAATTTTTTAGGCTATATCGTTAAACCAGTAGAAGCCTTTTCCTTACGATCGACGATCGAATTAGCGATTAGGAATTTAGACCAGAAAAAAGAAGTGATTAAAGAAAATTCCTCTCCGTTATCTCTTAGGAACGATTTATTTTTTAAGAAAAAGGGAATATTTAAAAAGATTAACATTAAAGAAATTTGTTATGTTGAAGCAAAAGGTAATTATACTTTGACCGCTACAGAGAACGATAATTTAATGACATCACTCAATTTAAATGAGTTAGAGACTATTCTAAAAGAACATGATTTTATGCGGATACATCGAGGCTATATCATTAATTTGAGAAAAATTAATTATTTGGATACGGTCAATAATCAAGTGACCATTGAAAGTAAGACGATTCCAATAAGTAGAGCGAAGAAGGCAGAATTGATCAAGGTTATTCGGTTGTTGCAATAAAGTAAATTCAAGCCGCATACGGGTGCAAGTATGGTTGTAAAAAGAATAATAAATCAATTTATAGGATTTTTTGCTTAATTAAATTTCGTTTACCTTTGTTTTAAACACCTTAATCGAATTTTAATTCCGAAAATAAAAAAAATATAATTCAATGGAAATTAGAAACGAGAAAATTACCATTCACCATTAATTTCTAACCATTCGTCATTTTTTTGATTTTTTTTTGGAGATAAAAGAATGAATTATTGCTTAAAGGTTGATTTACTAGCAATTTTGTCTTCGTAATTAGAAAGCTATTATTTAGATTCGTTACTAAGTTAGTAAAAATCAACTATCCCTGTTCCATATTTAAATTGGCCTGCTTACTACTAAACAAAAAATGTTAGAAGTCTCCCGATAGCTATCGGGAAAAAAATAAATTTTTCTGACCTCTGACATCTAAAATATTCAATAATAGAATTGGTCTATTGCTAAATGATACAATTCTATGATTATTCATCAATTATTGTTTTTTACGACTGACCAGTTTTATAGCAGAAAAGAGTAATATTATTTTATAGTGTTTCGTTAAAAATCAGCAGTATTAAACTGCTGCTGATTTTTTTAGCATTTAAGATTTTTTCTAATTTGTTTTTTCCTCGTATTAAAACCTTCCTTCAAATACCTGATATATGGTAAAAATTCATTGTATGTATAACAATATAAGTTCGAGAAACTAAATGCCTAGTAAAATGGACGCACAAAATTTAAAAATTTTAATTATTGAAGATGATCTTTTTGCAATAAAGTAAATTAAAGTAAGCTACTCCCCCCTAATATAAATACCATTCCCCCCAATATATTTTTTGCCTCCCCTCTTTTCTTGCAACTAATATTGCCCAATTAGCCTGCTATTGATTATTATTCAATGCCAAAAAAAGGCTTATCTACTATTTCGTTTTAACAAATAGTAAACAATCCTCCTATTGTTTCTCCCTTCTTATTATTTCAATTTAATAACAAAAAAGAACGTTTGCTCATCGAGTCAAACAAAACTAATTAAATAATCAATGTCCAAACTGCTTATTCACAAAAGCCTAAAGAATTATAAATACCCCAAAACAATAGACTTAATTATGAATGAAGAATTTTGAATTTTGAATATCACTAACTCTTTGATTTTCAGCACTCAAATTTCGTCGTACGATTTTATTTAGAATAAACACTAATTGATAATTAATACTTATCAATAATATTTTATCACTTTAAATTTTAGAATCATGAATCTACTTTATGGAAAAAGTAATTTATTAAACTTGAGACAATGGGCGGATTCCTCCTGTATTCCACAAGCTATGCAGTTGAAACTTGTTAGTAAATTACTTTTGCTACTTTTTCTACTGGTTGCAATTGGACCTAAAGCATGGGCTCAGCCTACTGAAGTTATAAAAATAGCGGACGAGGATGATAATAATTGTCAAGGTATAGTAAAATTCAAGTTTATCGCAGGAACTACTCCTGGTGATTATAATATTGATAATACTAAGTTAATGATTCAATTTGACGGAGAAACAGCTGCACATGAATTAATGTATTTTGATTCTGGTGATTGTAATGATCAAATTTTTTCGCTTCCTTTAGCAGATGTAACAACCAGTGGACTTTTTCAGGCGACAATAAGGTTAGATGGCTGTGAGAGACAACGTCCCTATGGTGTCAAACTAAAAAATGCTAAGGTTAATCACGAAGGTGGAAACCGAGTTATACAGATGGAATTACATAATCTAGGGAAGATTAGAGCACAAAAAGGCTTTAAAATATGGCTCGACTATAAATGGTGGAAAAACGATGAGGATTTAATAAGAGATGAGAATTCTGAACCTGCTATCTACAAAAAATTTGAACCTATTTCTGCCGTTATTACCAGAGCTGCTAGAGATGAGTGCAATCCAACTGAAATAGCAATTACTGCTATAGTTAATACAAAGTGTATAGCAAATGGTTTTGCTTATGCAATAACTATAGAGGAATCAACAGATCCAAATTTTAATTCTTTTACTACTCTAGAAAGGGACTTTCCCTATTATTCACACCAGATACAAGATAAAACAATCAACCATACATATATTAAAAAAAATGCAGGTACAGAGCAGCTCTATTATAGAGCTAAAGTTTCTTATAAAGACAATAGCTCTCAGGAGATTTTTCAAACGAAAACTTCGAGTGTGGGAACGGCTCAATCGTTTGATGTAGCCGCACCTCATTTAATTTCCGTCAGTGAGGATGTATGTGATAATGAAATTCAAGTTAAATGGGAATACAATACAGGTGAAGCAGATAAATTTGCTTTATATCGTTCTAATACTGCTAATACTGGGTTACATTTAGATGGAGTGAATGATGCGATTGATGTTCAAAACTCTACTAGCTTGTTGTTTGCTTCAGAACTTACCCTAGAAGCAGATATAAAACTAGAGGATTTAAGTTTGACAAATATTTTTTTCCAAACTGGTGGAGTTGATATTTATACTGACACAGATGGAAAATTAGATATTACAATGGGAGACGGAAAGCTTATAACGGATCCTTTACCACTTAATACGTGGGTACATATTACGATTGTTTACAATGCTTCTAGTACTTCTAATGATTACATAAAAGTATTTTACGATGGCGATGAAGTAGGTAAATTAGACAATATTAGTTTAGACCCAATTAATGGCGGGGGTAA
>JBGCFJ010000026.1:0-7523 GCA_045106885.1 Saprospiraceae bacterium | reverse complement strand
TCTTTGTGCCTAAAACCATCCAATTGGGCTGATTCGGATTAAAGGCTTCCCATTTTTGTGGATTGATACCATTTGGATTGCCCGTTTTAGCAAATTGCGTCCAATAGTTTATCATAATGGCAGACAATTTCAAATCGTTTTGGTCCAAAAGTAGAATGGGGACATGGTTGACATGAACAAGAGGTAATTCCGCCGCATGAAAAGCCCCTGCTGTTTGTTTCGGACTTGGTGGGGTTCGATTAAAATGATATAGAAAGGCAGGTTGATTGGTTTGCGTTATTTTTTCGGCATAAAAACGGGTTTTTCCTCCGGACATATCATCTCCTAAAAAGGCTTGTTCGGCTTTAGTATCTCTTGTTTCTAATCCAGGATATAGTTCCAATAATTTAGCAGATTCGGCGGCATATTCTTCGTAAAATATGGCTGGTAATTGACTATCTTCCATCCGTCGATAACGAAAGGCAATCAGCGGTGTTGGAAACATCGCATGAATCAAAGTTCCTTCATCTGAATTACTGCCTAATAAAACTGGGACTGGATGCTGTTTGCCATCCTCAAAGGTTTCAAAATTACTTTTGGGTAATACATAGCCATCAATTACTGGATAAAAGCCTGAAAGTTCATCTTGTGCTTGAATGCCTTTTTGCAATGCTATTGCCGACATTTTCCGCAACTTTTCTAGCTGATTATTTCCAGTTACGCCTACTGTTTTAGCAAAAGCCACTCCTCTATCTTCTCCACTTGGATAATCCAAAAATGGCTTAGACAAGTGCATCATTTGCCCGCTATTTGCAGGGCTTTGTAGTATCGCTTTATGAAACAAACCTTTGGCTAAAGGGCTATTTAATAGATGGGCCACCGACTCTCCGCCTGCTGACTCTCCAAAAATGGTTACATTTTCTGGGTCTCCACCAAAGCCTTCAATATTGTCTTTTACCCATTGTAAAGCAGCTATTTGGTCTAGTGTTCCATAATTCCCTGATACTTGATGCTCCGATTCTTGATTTAACTCTGGATGCGTAAAATAGCCCATTAATCCCAATCGGTAATTAATGGTCACCACAACCACTCCTTTCTCAGGAATGGCATTGCTGTCATAATATATTTCTGCCCCACTCCCATCTTGGTGGTCTCCGCCATGTATCCAAACCATTACGGGTAATTTGGCAGTAGTATCCAATTTTGGTGTCCGCACATTTAGGTACAAACAATCTTCACTTTGCTTCGGTTTGGGCGCAATTTTTAAAAGTGTTTTTACAAAAAAATTCCGAAACATTCCCCAGCCTTGTCCATCCACTAAACCGCCTAGAAATTTTTCGATAAAAATCTCCAGTTGTATGGCATGAGGACCAAATTGTTGGGCTTTTTTGATACCTTGCCAAGCATCCAAAGCTTGTGGCGCTTGCCAACGAAGGTTATCAATGGGTGGCTTGGCAAAAGGCACTCCTTTGAATACAGCAATACTATTTTTGGCTTGCCAAGTGCCTTCTAATTTTCCTAGAGACGTAGTTGCAATTGGGTTTTTCGACATTTTTAGATAGCATTTATTGGTTAGGATAATAGATTCAAAAAGCTGTACCTTCTGGCGACTGGCAACCGACAACTCAGGCTGACCGCTAATGGTGTTTGTATCGTACGTAACCGCCAAATTTATTTGGCTGGTTCTATGTAATACACTGACCATCAATTCGTGTACAACCTACCAGGCTACCCGCCTAACGATGTAAATTACTTTTTATAAAAAGAAGAATATTCTTAAATTTGTAGTAGCTATAAAAAATTTAATCAATTGATTATCAGACAGTAAATATCAAATTGACGTAATTTTCAACTCCTGTAATTATGTCAGTTTTTTACTAATTTTACAACTTCTGGTGGGTAGCCACCTACCAAATAAATTTGGTGGTTACAAAATGCATTAACGGTCAGCCTGAACTGACAACTGGTAACCGACAACCGTACTAAGCCTTCTTCTTCCGCAAACTCATCATAAATTCAATCACATAAGCTTGTAATTGAGGGTCATTATTAAACTCGACTGTTTCTCTAGCAATAGCAGGAACATCTCGTTCCAAAACGATTTTATGCAACTGTCTGCGCATCCATTTTTTGGATTGCGCATATACTTTTGGATGAACTCGCATTAATTTTTTCAAATGCTTTTCAGCTTGTCCCATCACTTCTTCTACTTCAACCGATTCATCTACTAATCCTTCCGCCAATGCCTCGTCACTATTAAATAATCTTGCTTGTTGGACTGCTTTCCAAGATTTGACTTCTCCTAAATGGTAGGCATATACATCACACAACATTTCTGGAATTTGCATACTCATCTTAAATTCATGCATGCCAACCACATGTTTTGCGCCTTTACCCATGATTCGATAATCTGTTAGTAAAGCAAAAATAGTTGCCCCTGCTGGCGCATAACCTGTCATCGCACAGACCAATGGTTTGGAAAAATTGACCATATTTTGCATTACATGCATATAGGTTTCCCAAAAATCAACCATTTGTTGCCCATTCATCGTTGCCAAACCCATTACATCCAAACCTGCACTAAAAACATGTGGTCTACCTGCTAAAATCACTCCTTTGACAGCATCATCTTTGTCTAATGCTGGAAAAATTTGTTCTAAGTCTTTTAATAAAGGCGTATTAATGGCATTGACTTTTCCATTATTCAATTGGACAATAGCGTAGTTGTCTTTTATTTCTATGTTGAGCGTTTCTGCTGTGTAGGCTGCTTTTTCCATCTTTAGTTTTTATGAAAATGATTAGGTGATTATAAATTCTTGTTGCTTGCTAAATTGCAAGGAATGCGAAGATAAATTATTTTTCTAAAAATGTAATGCTAGATTTTTTTTTATTCCAAGTACTTACTGAGACTTTTGCATAAGAAGCAGCATTACATTTGACCCACCACCAAATAAGCCCGTAGCGGTGCTATGCGCTGATTTTTTGGACAAAACTATCGAAAAAATAAGCTCCCTGAAATTTTAATCTAATTATGAGTTGGTACTTAAGGCTATTTACCATTAAAACTAGGCTTAGAATGAAAAAGAGAGATTTTGTTTTTATCATATACATTTTAATTATTATTATTTACGATAACTGTTAAGTAAGTACTTAGCAGCTGTTCTGTTAATATTTTTTGGGAGAGCGTCCATATTTTTTCTTAAAAATTACAGAAAAACTATTTGGAGAGGAAAAGCCTGTTTGGTAAGCAATTTCTGATATATTCATTTTATTTTCTTTCAATAGTTCTAGTGCCATCTCCAAACGAATAGTCTGTATAAATTCGGAAGTAGATTGATTGGTTAATGCCTTTAACTTTCGGTGCAGTTGCATCCTACTAAATTTAAATTGTTTGCCTAAGACCTCTCCATTTAAATTTGTTGAACGAATATTGTTTTTTATATATCTTCGAAGATTTACTATAAAAAGATCTTCTCTTTTGAACTTTAGCGTCTCCTTTTCTTGTGAGCCGTTTGGAGTTAAATAACGGACTTGTAACTTTTTTCTTAACTCAATTAATTTTTGAATACGTATTCGTAATTCTTCAGGACTGAATGGTTTAGTTAAATAAGCATCTGCACCACGTTCCAATCCTGCTAATTTACTTTCTAGGGTAGATTTAGCCGTTAATAATATAATTGGAATATGAGAAGTTGCTAGCTCTTTTCTAATAGTAGTAGTTACTTCGAAACCATCTTTAATAGGCATCATAATATCTGATACAATCAAATCTGGAATAATAGCTAATGCTTTTTCTATACCTATTTGTCCATTTAAGGCAGTTGTAATATTGTATTTTTCTTTATCTACACAACTTTGGATATAGTTTAGCATATCTGCATTATCTTCTATGAGTAGTAGATGCAATTTTTTCCCATTAGTAGAAATCTGGTGATTTACATTCTTGCTTTCAGAGGGAAGATTCATAGTCGGCAGCAAGAATTGTTTAGTAGTAGATTGTAGTATTTCTATTTCGTTGGTTTCAAATTCTGCAATCGGTAGCTCAACCGTAAAAATGGAACCTTCCTGAACTTTACTAGCAACACTTATCTTACCTTTCATCAAATCTACAAGCTCTTTGACTAAGGATAGACCTATCCCCGTACCTTCGTGTTTTCTGGTAGAAGAAGTATCTATTTGAAAAAAACGGTTAAACACCTGAGGAAGATTAATCGCTGCTATTCCTACACCAGAATCCTTGACCTTAAGAGATATCCAATCAGAATCATTTCTAGTAATTTGAGTTAAAAAAACTTCAATATTGCCATTTTGTGGTGTAAATTTAATGGCATTAGAAATTAAATTATAGATTATTTTATTCCACTTATCTTTATCGAACTGTATTTCTAATTTTTTGAGGTTCGTTTCAAATATTATATTTTGATTCTTTTTCTGAATTAATGCATGGAAACCATTTATCAATTCATAGGTAAACTGCTTTATGTCTCCATGGCTAATCTCTATTTTCATTTTCCCGCTTTCCAATTTTGAAATATCTAATAACTGATTGATTAAGGTCAATATATTTTGGGCATTTTTTAGTACGCCATTCAAACTACTCTGGATTTTTTTTGTTTCCGATAGCTTAATCAGTTGCTGTAAAGGACCAATTACTAAGGTCAAAGGTGTCCGAAATTCATGTGTTATATTAGAAAAGAATCGAGTTTTAGTTTCATCCAATTGCTTAAGCTTTTCTGTTTGTCTAGCAATAGTAGCTGTTCGTTTTTTGACTTCCGATTCTAATCGTTCCTTATCTTCCTGGAATTGTATTTCTCTTCTTTTTATAAAAAAGAAAACCCCAACCATAATTAATCCAATTATACTGAGTATGAACCACCATTGAAAATAGAAAGGTGTTTTAATAATTAGTGGAATCTGAAGTCTATTTTCAATCCACACTCCAGAAGCACTTCTTGCTTTTATCTTAATATTGTATGCTCCAAAAGGTAGTTTAAAAAGAGAAATAACATTATCTTTTGTATAATACCATCCGTCTTGAAGTCCTTCTATCTGGTAGGCATACTGTTTGGCAGCAGATGACTCATAATCTAGTAGACTAAATTCTAATTTTAGCGATTGATAACTATAATCAAGTTCGATTGAATTATTTGCAAGACATGTTTTAGTTATATCTTTAAGGGTTTCTTCATTGGTTTCTAATATTTCTACCTTAGTTAAATAAAATGGAATTTCATTGACTTCTTTTTTATTAAATATCTCTTTAGGATGAAAACTTATGGCTCCATTCAGTCCTCCAAAGAACAGAGTCCCATCTGAGGATTGGGTATGTGCAAACAAATTAAATTCTTCATGAGGTAAACCATTTCGAGGTAGGTAAACTCTTGTGTTGTAGTTGTTTTTATCAAATTGCATTAACCCATAATTGCTTGGAAGCCACAAATTTTCATATTCATCCTCATATACGGCATATAAGACATTATTAGACAAGCCATTTTCTTGATTAATTTGTTGGAATTTGTTTTTAGCTAAATCCCACCTAATCAATCCACCGCCCTTACTAGTTATCCAAAAGATTCCTTCAGCATCTTTATGTAAATGAGTTAAATTAAGGTGTGGTAGTCCGTCAGCTTTAGTATAGTGTTTAATAATTGTCTCAGATGAGGAGTCCATCAAAAAAATCCCATTGCTAGAGAGTATCCATATTCCTTTGTCATCCTGATAAAAATGCCTAATCTCTATCTCTGCACCTGGTTTTATATTAGTAGTTGGCAACTCAATAAGTTCAAATTTTTTAGAATTAGGGTCTAGGTATTTTAGACCTTTATTGGTTCCGACCCATAATTTCTTGGTCTTAAAATTTTTAAAAGGAACTAACAATTCTTCTAAATCATTTTCGACTTTGTAAAAATCTCTTTGTTGCTCATTCTTAAAAGTTAGTAGAAAACTATGTTTAGTTCCTATAAAAAGATTGTTATTATCATCTTTAAAAATATTAGCAAAGACAAAAGGTGTTTCATTAGCTAAATATTCAACTTGTATATCTTCTGCTAATTTTGTTTTTAAATTGAGTTTCTTACTTCCCATTTTGCCACTAATCCACAAAAAAGGATTTTTATGAAATAATCCTCTAATCGTATTACCCTTGTAATATGATTTAAAAGGATTTTGCTTACGATTAAGTTTTATTAGCCCATTCTGGCTTGTAATAAATAAAATATTTTGAGGCTTATAAAAATAGTTTCTATTTATAAAACCTTCTAGAATTACATTTTGCTTAAATATTGTTTGCCCCTTTAAATCTTGAATTATAATAGAATCATTCAAATAATAAGTAGAGGTGGTTTCATCAAGGTGTAAAATGTTCTGATATGGAAGGTTATTCTTTGCACGATAAGGACGAAATTCATTATTCTTAAATTCCAAATAATCTATGCCATTACCATAACTGAAAGCGTTAAAAATAATAGAAGAATCTTGTTTTGTCGCCCACCTAAATTTCAATTTTTTTTCACCTATCACATAGTTTTTTTTAGATTTATTCTTTTGTAATCTAGTTAATTTATTTTCTTGTAAAACCCAGCTTTCGTTTTCATTAATGGGTTCATAGTAAGCATTATTTTTGAATATATCTTTTTCTTCATAAACCTGTTTAAATTCCCCATCTTTATATTCATATATAATTCCTTGCTTAGTCGTTAAAAACCAAATATTAGGATTTTGACTTGCATAATTTAAATTAATAACACCATTAGATTTAAGTAGACCACCTGTGTATTCTTCTAAAGAGTAAATACTATCGGTTTTTGTATCAATAACGCCGCTATAGTTTTTTTCCGAGTATTCTTTTTCTTCAACAAATAAAATGTTATCATTATCATCAATTGCTAAAAAAGTAGGCGAATAATCACTAATATGTAATTCATGGTTAGTATAAGTTTTAAATTGATTGCCATCATATCGACTAATAGCACCTTGAGTACTAATCCATAGAAAACCTTTTTTATCAGCAACAACACTATAGACTTCCCGCTCTGGCAAACCATCTTCAACGTCGATTGTCTCAATGTTAAACAAATAATCTTGTGCTAAACTATTGATTGATGAAAGAAATAGTAGCGTAATAAATGAAATTTTAGTGTAGTGATTACTCATTAAGTAAAATTAATTAATACTCGATGTTCAAGTTTTTGAAAAAAATAAAAAGCTTGGTTTCCAGTCTAAAGTTGGACACTCAAGTTTAGGACAGACAACGGAAAATCTATATTCTCCGACGCTTGGAACAGCGAATATAAATTCGCTATTGTCGAAAATGTCCAAGCTTAGATGGGTAACCAAAAATTTTAGAGAAAGGCTTAAAATAGTTGATTATTAAAGTAATTGCGTATTTATTGGCTTAAAGTCCCGTATTTACGGGAATAATGAGATACGAAAAAATATTGACTTTGCCAAATGCCTCTAATATTAGTTTGTGTCTGTAAAATTTTTGGGTAGTGTTACATTTGTAAGGCTATGTCTAAGTAAACCCCATAAGAAACATTGGGTTT
>JBGCFJ010000259.1:0-2502 GCA_045106885.1 Saprospiraceae bacterium | reverse complement strand
ATGATGCGCTTTTTAGAAGAAATTCTATTTCGGCTATCCCATGCCGTTTTGGTTATAATTAATTCGATTAGAGTCTTTTTTTTAGTAGTGCTTTATATCGCAGGACCTTTGGTCATTGGTATGTCTGTTTTCCCTGGCTTTGAGGCGGCTTATATGAAATGGTTAGCCCGATATTTATCTGTCCATCTCTGGTTAGGCATCGGCAATGTATTTGAGGCAATTGCAGTAAGACTATGGCGCATCATTGTAGAAAGTGGTGGCTTTTGGACTAAAGGACTTGGTTTAGAAGATACCGTCAATTCCGTCATTCTGACCCAATGGGCTTGGATGTTTCTATTAGTACTCATTGTGGGTTATGTTACTGTTCCAATTGTGGCAGGATGGGTAATTTCTGGTTCGGGCATTGGTCAAATGGGTGCTTTACTTTCTGCTACTATTGGTAAAGGTGCTGTCGGTACTGGTGGAGCAGTTGTTAAGGGAGTTCAAAGAGCACGGTATAACCCCAATAAATAATCATTTATGAAAGAACTGTTACTAAAAATAATAGGTGCATCTCCAAAAAAGGAACAGTTAGTTGACAAGTCGCTAATTGAAGGAGAAATCGAAACACCACTTAATACTAAAAGATTACACAGCCTTATGAATATTGATACCGCTTTTAAGCAAACTCGGCTCATTGCCATCTTGACCCTTATTAGTTCTTTTCTCTTTTGTGCAATGGTGATGGTTGTGGCAATGAATATGGTCACTAAAGGAAAAGGTAAAATCTATATTACCAATGGTTATGGCAATACTTTGACTGCCTACCAAATTGCTGCTAATGAAAACCGAAAAGCAGAAGTCAAAGCGCAAGTTAGGAATTTTCATGCCCTATTATATGACATCACCCCTAACCCTGATGAAATTAAAGAGAAGGTGGACCAAGTTCTTCTGATGGGGGATGCATCGGTTAAAGCTTTTATGGATAAACGAGGAGACAGCTATTATAAGAAACTCATTTCCTCTAGTGTCGAAATTAAGTATGAATTAGATTCAATTCGGGTTAATATTGATGTCTACCCATACAAGGCTGTTCAATATGGAAAGGAAGTAGTACAAACCCAAGTTGGATTCTTGGTCAAAAATCTAATTACCTCTTTGGATTTAAGAGAAGTTGCCCGTTCAGATGATAATCCACATGGCTTATTAATCGGCGGCTTTGAAGTCCATAAAAATAACCGAATTCAATTTGTTGAAATGAATAAATAGGTTAGTGATTTGTGATTAGTAACTGGTAAAACAGTTTCTAATCCCGAATTACCAATCACCAATCACTATAATTATGAGCAAACTAACACTATTTTTTAAATCTCCCGATGGTGGTTTTCCAAAAATCATTTATGTCTTACCCATTTTATTGATACTCATTGGTGGATTAGTTTATCTAACCCTAAACATCAAAAAAGGAACAGTAAAGAAAAAGATTCAAGCTGCCTCTATGGCGGTAGGTCTACAAGATGATATTAATTATATCTCTACCAAAACCAAAGCGAGTGAAGTTTTTGACCTTTCTAAAAAAGAGATGATTAAAGCGGAGAAAAATGAAAGTTTCTTAATGGCTAGAGTCAAAAGGAAATTAGATAAATCCGTTTTCTCTGAAAGTATGGGCGTTAATGATGAAACACTTGCTGGTTTTGATGACGACCTCTCCCCTACTCTATCCGATAACCCAGAAAATACGCCTGGTGTATCAGTTGGTAATATGGAAGTTGACTCTACTCAAGCAACCGATGATTTGAATTATCTGATGAATAAAATCAAAGAAGATAAAAAGAGTAAATACCATATCTTGGAGGAACAGAGAAAACAACGTTTAGCTAATGCCAAATTGGAGAATAAACGTAAACGGGAATCTTTAGACCAAAGTACCTTAAGTGCCGAGGCTATGGCTTATCAAAAAGGACTCGCTGATAATCAAGCTCAATACGATGCATTTCATGGAACAAATACTTCTCAAAAGGCAGCTGTAAGTAATAAAAGAAAAACTAAAAAAAATGGACTCTCCTTCAGTACGGCAACTGGTCTAAAGGATGACTTAAATTTAAACGTCAAAAAAGTACCAGTTACTAATATTGATAATCTCCCTCCGATTGACCCTTTTGCGGCACAAGCCACAGCACTTAAAGCGGTCATTGACCAAAAACAAAAATTCCGAACAGGGGATAAAATTCAATTACGAGTCTTGGACGCTGGCGTTTATGGGCAATTTGGTATTCCCAAAAACACCTTATTATATGGTATCTGTTCCATTAGCAGTAATCGACTTTTTGTTAATATTTCTTCCATCAATCTAAATGGTAAAGTTATCCCCTCTTCCCTATCCGTTTATGATTTGGATGGTATTCCCGGTATTTATATTGATGGCGCTTATCAGGATGCCACCAAACAAGCCATTAATCAAGGTTTAGCGGATGCGGGTAACCTTGGTTTAAGAAATACGCTTGGTAATTTATCTATTAAACT
>JBGCFJ010000258.1:0-4032 GCA_045106885.1 Saprospiraceae bacterium | reverse complement strand
ACCCCATTAAGCTTGTTCTTTGTCCGTCTAAAAAACTAAAAAAAAGAGTCCGTACCAAAGGGTATGCACTAATTTTTTTAATTTCTTAGCCGAAAAAATAACTGCGCTTTCTGGAGCAATTTATTTAATTCTCTTCACTTAGAATTATCTGTATACGCTAACAGCGGAACTAGTCATATAAAATACATGGTTCTTTGGCAAATCCCATGAAATGAGATTTAAATCGTCCGATAACTATTGCCGATAGCTATCGGACGATTTAATTTTCCACAGTTTACTCAGCCCCGTCTAAGGAATTTGTCAGAGCCCCTAAATACATTAATCTACTTCATAGAAAAACGTACCGCTCCACTCCATTTAAATAAAAAAGTCTAGGCACTTCCCACTAAAATCCCTTTTCCCAAAACTTCAAAAGTATAAAAATCGTTAAAGTAGTATTAATAGTGAGCTAAACTACAGTTTGGCGCTGTTTTAGAAGCAGTTATTTACGATATTTGTTAAAGCCCTCTTTTCTTAATTAATAAAATCAGGACCTCCTAACACAAAATTAATAACATGATGAATAAATTATTTTTAGTATTAGCAATTTCTATCTTATCTATAGGAAGTGCCACCGCACAAGGCATTGATTTTTTCCATGGAACTTGGGCAGAAGCATTAGCAAAGTCAAAAGAAGCAGGAAAACCCATTTTTGTGGATGCTTATGCAGTTTGGTGTGGTCCATGTAAGCGGATGGCTAGAGAAGTGTTTACTAGGAAAGATGTGGGCGATTTTTATAATGCTAATTTCATTAATTTGAAAATGGATATGGAAAAAGAAGAAAATTTAGTCTTCCGCCAGAAATATCCTGTTTCTGCCTTCCCTACCCTATTTTATATCAAAAATGATGGAGAAGTAATTCGGAAAGTCAAAGGCGCACAAAAAGCAGAAAACTTTATTCAATTAGGTAAATCCATTTTATCAAAAATTGACTATAGTGCAGATTACGTGAAAGAATATGAAAAAGGAAATAGAGACCCTGAGTTTATTTTAAAATATTTAGAATCTTTGAACAAATCCAATAAGCCAAGTATTAAGGTAGCTAATTTGTATTTAAAAAATCAAAAGGATTTATCTTCTGAAATCAATCAAAAAATAATTTTTGCAGCAACGACCGAAGCCGACTCCAAAATTTTCGACCAATTAATTAAGAACAGAAAAAATATTGAAAAGCTTGTTGGCAAAGAAGCCGTAGCCGCTAAAATTGAAAAAGCATGTCAAGCAACGGTATTAAAAGCAATAGAATATGAATTTCCAGATTTGCTAGAAGAGGCAACCGCTAAAATGAAAGCGCATGTTCCTAAAAAAGCAGCTCGTTTTGCGATTCTATCAGAATTAGATTTTTGTATAGCAATGGGCGATGCGAAAAAATATGCCAAATGTTGTAGTGATTATGTAAAAAAAGAAGCAAAAAATGATGACAAAGAATTGCATAAATTAGCTCGACAAATGGAAAGCAATTTCAAGAATGATGCAACGGTCATGAAACAAGCAGAAAAAATTGCCAAAAAAGCCTTGGATAAAAATAGTGAAATACTTGATTATCACTTAACTTACGCCTCTATTTTAAGTTATAATGGTAAAAAAACAGAAGCACTTAAAATAGCTAATAATTCCTTAGATATTGCTCAAAGACAGGGCGGTCTACAAAAAGTACATCGCTTGATTAAGCGTATTGAAGGGTAAATTCAGTTGTCAGTTACCCGTTGCCCGTTACAAGTTGGCGTCTTGTGCAACAACTGGCAACTGGCAACTCAAAACTGGTAACAAACAAAATAATGAAAAAATACATACTTAGCTGCTTAATAGGTTTCAGTTCCATATACAGTTTTGCTCAAGAGGGCATTAAATTTTTAGAGGCAGAATTTGGAGAAGTTTTGGCTTTAGCCGAATTAGAAGGGAAATTAGTATTTCTAGATGCTTATACGGACTGGTGTGGCCCTTGCAAAAAGATGGATAAAGAGGTTTTTTCTAAAAAAGAAGTAGGGGATTTTTATAATGTTAACTTTTTAAGTGTCAAGGTCAATATGGAAAAAGGCGAAGGCATTGCCTTGGCAGAAAAACACTTCATTTTCGCTTACCCTTCTCTACTCTTTGTTAATTATGATGGAACAGTAGCCCATCGTTATGCTGGCTTTCTAGACCAAAAAGGCATTTTAGCATTAGGCGGATTAGCCTTAGACGAAGGCAGTAATTTAGAAGGCTTAAGTCAGCAGTATAAAGATGGGGAAAGAAGTGCTGATTTTCTCTTAAAGTATTTACAAGCAAGCTTTCAAGGAGGCGGCGGAAATCATGTCAAAATTTTAGAAGATTATCTAGCGACTCAAACGGATTGGAATACCTCAGATAATAAAGAACTAATTTTCAATTTACTAGACCATCCAAACTCTACATTATTTGACCATTTAGTTAAAAATAAAGCCGCTTATGCAGAAACTTATGGCGCATCGACGGTTACCAATAAGATTCAAAGTTTAGTTTATGAATCTTTAAGTAAAGGAACGACCAAATTAGCAGATGCAGACCAGTTATTTAATAGAGCTTATCCTAAAGACGCTAAAAAATTAGCCGCTCATTACAAAATGGCGCATTATCAGCAAAGAGAGGATGGCAAAGGGTATGCCGCTGCTGCAATAGCCTATGTTAAAAATTTCCCTGATATTGGTTTAGAAGAATTGAATGATATTTCATGGGGCTTTTACGACATCGTAGAAGAGAAAAAATCGCTAAAAAAAGCTTTAAAGTGGGCAAAAAAGTCCGTTCAAAAAGATAATTCTTACCTTAATAATGACACCTTAGCTTCCCTTTATCAAAAAATAAGAAAAGACAAAAAAGCCATCAAAGTAGCGACTAAAGCAATTGCTATAGCTAAAGCTTTAGGAGAAGATTATTCTGCATCAACAGCATTGATTCGGGAAATTGAAGAAAGTAGAAAAGAGAGCAAGTAAAATGCTTGATATGACCGAGGACAAATAGTCCATATTGTGCTCGGTCATATCAAGGGTTGAGTGTGTTTTTTTTGTTAACTTAAATTAAAGTTAAGACCAAGTTTTTAGTGGAACTTTCTACTGCTAGAAAAAAAGTTAGAAGCAAGTACAACACCGCCACCAATAGTGAAAGAACCTAATGCAATGTAAAGAATCAGCATGAGTTTTTTTTAAAGTTTGTGTTAAAAGATTAAATTTAACTTTGGATTAGTCTCGGATAAAAATTTGCTGATGTTCAGATTTTTAATTGCTAATTAAAATGCAATTTTTTGTAGGAATTGATTAGATAGGGTTGTTAATATGCTATAAATGTAAGTACAATTACTCGTAAATCCAAAAGAAAGTTACGCATTAGTGAAAAAAACACATCACATTGCTATTTTTTGTCATATCAAGTAGCTTGGTATTAGTTCTAGTAATTATTTTACGTCTTTTTTTCAAAAAATCGCTCATATTTTTATAGTTGTTGTGCAAAAAAGAAAAATTAATAATTATACTTTCTCCTCTCTTTTTATTAAAATTTAGGGTAGTGCTACATTTGTAAGGCTATGTCTAAGTAAACCCCATAAGAAACATTGAGTTTATAAAATATTATAGCCTTACATTTATAGCACTACCAAATTTAGCTTACTTAATAATATCCCATACCGAATTCTATTTAATCAATACCACATAATAAATACTTTTTAGCATTAGTCGTTAGCTAGAAAATATAAATAAAAGGGACAATAAACGTATTTGTCTATTATCGTTTTTGATGGTAAGTACTAATAAAGCTTGGCACAAGATTAATCAGTCCCTATGGTATAGTCCTTCTGTTTTTTTGAAAGAGTAGCGAAAAATAATATATTGTAATTAACAATTATATATATCTGCTTTTATATTGCCACTAAACTACTCTATAGATAGTCAGATTGAAAATTGATAATCACGTGTCGGACACCTCCAAAGGTGTCCGACACGTTCGACTAACCATTTATCAGTTTTTTATCTGACGCTCTATATT
>JBGCFJ010000257.1:0-2433 GCA_045106885.1 Saprospiraceae bacterium | reverse complement strand
ACTGCCAACTGTAATACTGCCAACTGCTACTGCTGACTGCCAACTGCCTACTTCCCTTTAGCAATCATTTTATCGACATTCGTCGTAAATTCTTGGACTGTTCTAGTATAGCCAGTAGAACCTAAGCCTTCAATATTAAATTGCCCCTCTTCACTTTTGTCTAAATTGAAGACCCAAACCGTTGGAAATCCTTTAATTTTAAAAGCTTGCTGTAAAGCTGCATTTTGTTGTTGTATTTCTGTAGGCAAAGTCTTTCTACGTGGATAATCTAACTCCAATAAAATGACATTCTCATCTGCCCATTTCTTAAATTCGTCTTTAGCAAATACAGAAGCGGTTAATCTTTTACACCAACCACACCAATCACTTCCTGTAAAATTAGCCATAATTGGTTTGCCTGTCTTTTTAGATAAAGCATAGGCCTCATCCATTTTTACTAGCCACCCTTCGTTTTCTGCTTTATAGGCTTCTTGTGCATTTATTTGTAAAGCGGCAATCAATAAAAAACCTAGGAATAATATCTTTTTCATGTTATTATATTTAAGCTGTAAATAGTCGAGTTTAAAATATTTAAGAATGTTGTACGTCAAAGATACGAGATTGTGTCAAAAGATACTTACTGGATTTTTTTTTGACTTTTATTTAACGTAAACTCAAAATGATAATGCCATCAATTGTCGAGACATTTACAAAACGTCTTTGGATTCTTGAAAGTTGTCATGGAAACTTTAAATAAATCATAAAAAACAAAAACTTATCCAAGTTTGAATAGAGATGAATTGTTAACATAGATAAAATGATAACACGGATAAGGGCATCACGGATGGAAGACGGCTTTCTGCGCTGTGAATGTAAAATGAAAGGTTATTATTGATAAAAAAAGCCCCAAACCTTCTGATGAAAGTTTAGGGATATACTTTTTTATATTAGTTTTTGAGACTGTTCAAATAACTGTGTTTAGGCAAAATTTTAGCATTGAAAATCAAGGCTTTACTGCTTACTGCTACTGCTGACTGTCTACTGTCTAGTTTTCCTAGGAAGGAAATTGCACTTTATTTTAAATAATTTCCTGTTCCGTTAAATAACGTTCTGCATCTAACGCAGCCATACAGCCTGTTCCAGCGGCAGTAACCGCTTGACGGTAAATATTATCTTGTGCATCTCCACTTACAAAAACACCTGGGATTTCCGTTTTTGCACTATCAGGTACATTGATTAAGTAACCAGCCTTGTCCATTTTTAACCAATCCTTAAAAATATCGGTGTTAGGCTTATGTCCAATAGCGGTGAAGAAACCCTTAATAGGTATTTCCTTCTTTTCGCCAGTTTTATTATTCACGACTCTTACGCCTTCTACTTCCTCTTTTCCTAAAATTTCATCGGTTTCTGTATTCCAATGAACAATAATGTTCTTCGTATTTAACACTCTTTTTTGCATAATTTTAGAAGCTCGCATTTCATCTCTTCTCACCAACATGTGTACCGTAGGACATAATTTAGCTAAGTAGGAAGCTTCTTCTGCTGCGGTATCTCCTGCACCAACTACGGCAACATCCGTTCCTTTATAAAAGAAACCGTCACAAACGGCACAAGCAGAAACCCCTTTATTCATTAATCGTTGCTCAGATTCTAAACCTAACCATTTAGCACTTGCCCCTGTAGAAATAATTACCGTATGTGCTTGTATTTCTGCACCGCCTTCTGGATAAATTTTATGAACTGGTCCAGAAAAGTCTACTTTCGTAATATATTCATATCGAACTTCTGTTCCAAATCGCTCTGCTTGCTTTTGGAAATGTTCCATCATGGCTGGCCCCATAATTCCATCTGGGTAACCTGGATAATTTTCTACATCGGTGGTAATCATTAATTGCCCACCTGGTTCCATTCCTGTATATAAAACAGGATTCATTCCTGCTCTTGCTGCATAAATAGCTGCGGTATACCCTGCGGGGCCTGAACCTACGATAACACAATTTAGAATATCTGACATTTTTAGAGATTGTTTGTTAGTTGGCTAATGCTCCTTCATTAGCGGACTCTTTTTCTTAAAATAGACAACTCAGTTAAGGAGTACTGAATAATTTTAGGAAAGAAATTACTTTTTTTCTAAATTTTTGCAAAAGTAAGCATATTTCCTGTTTCCTTGCTTGGATAATAGGAACGCTTTATTTGTGTTTTGGTTTTATTCGATAGGTAATAATTTTTTATCCTTTTTGCTTCGATTTTTTCTTTCGCTTAAAAATAAAATCATAAGTCAGGATTAAGACAATTGATTGGTACAAGGAACTACCATTCTCAGCGGGAACTAAAGAAAATAAATCTTCTGGAGTGATATTAGAGAAATCTACTAATTGTTGTTCCCCTCTTCTTTGACCAATACCATAATCTAATCCACTGGACATTTGATTATCCAATACATTAAAACGGCCA
>JBGCFJ010000256.1:0-5109 GCA_045106885.1 Saprospiraceae bacterium | reverse complement strand
AGAAAAAGAAAGCTGATATACTGGCATACCTCCAAAAATTGCATTTGTCCAAAGGATCGGTTCAGCCGTTTGGCTACGGTAAGTTTCTAGTTCGTTAGATACATTAATATTGGCTATTTGATCTGCACTACCTGCTTTTCCTAAAATCTTTCCATTTATCTCTGGATAAAAATAGATGCAATTGATAAGAATAATTGCAAGTATAGCTACAACATGAGGAAACGCCTTCTTAAATAATATCTGACCCATTGAATCGGTATTTTTCTAAAATGAGGTATAAAAATTTCGCCCAAAGATAATAGATTATTCTACTATGTAAAGGACTGATTTGGTTTACTACCCCAATTTACGATAGGAAAGGTTAAAGGTTGGTTAATTGCTTTAAACATTTCAGTAAAAATCTTAAGTCTAAGGGTGTTTTAATTTAAAAAAGGGGCTTGTCAATAACAAGTCCCCTTTTTTAATCTTTTTCAAAAGAAATCATATCTTCCCATTCATCAAGTCCGCCAATTTCACCGCTTCATAAGCATTCAAAATTCGTCCAGAAATACATAAATCTGTAAAAGGGACTAAAGTTGGTTCAGAACCAGGAGTCATGACTTTAAAATCAATTTTAGTGCCTGATTTCATAATGATTTGCTTGACTTGATTAGCAGATAATTTCGGATAATAAGAACGAATCAAAGCGACAACACCAGCTACAGCAGGTGCTGCCATCGACGTCCCACCCATTGCTCTATATTTGCCACTAGGTACGGTCGATAAAATAGTGACTCCAGGGGCAAAAATATCTACATTTTTCTTACCATAGTTAGAAAAAGCCGCTGGTAAAGATTCATCGTAATTATATGTATTCGCACCTACCGTAATCACATTATTCGCAATTTCTGGTTGACCATAAGTAGGCGTATCATTCGGAAAATTAGGCGCAACATCAATATTTTCTCCACTATTTCCAGAAGAAAGCACAATCACGACATCTTTTTCTGCGGCGTATTTAATGGCATCATGTACCCAAGTAGCTTTCGGAGAATAGCTTTTGCCAAAACTAGCATTAATCACTTTTGCTCCATTATCTACGGCATATCGAATGCCCAAAGCCACATCTTTATCATATTCATCTCCTTTTGGGACGACTCTCAAAGACATAATTTGTACATTATCTGCAATACCCTCTACGCCTTTTCCATCTCTAGCCGCACCAATAATTCCAGCTACGTGACTGGCATGTGCTTCGCTATTGTCTGAATTTTTCACATTCCCATTACCGTATACTTTAACGGCATAATCATAAGGGTCTGGCTGTCCTTTTCTTGCATTAAAATCAACATTATAATAAGTACCAGAACCATGGTAACTATCTCCTACTTGTTTCGCCAATTTTTGGTACAATTTAAAATCAGCTACTTTTTCTGGTGCAATCTCTTTCATTTTTTTATCCCCAAATTCCGCTTTAAACATCCGTACCATTCGAGTCATTTCTAAGTTCTCATCATAAGTATCTCCCAAGAAATTCCATCCATTAATATCATCAACAAAGCCATTGCCATCATTATCTTTTCCATCTACGGGGTCATCTCCATTTGTCCATATAACTGGTTTCAAGTCTGCGTGGTCAATATCAATCCCAGTATCTGTTACCGCTGCAATAACGGTAGTACTCGTTTTACCAGCTAAAAAGGTATAAGCTTTAGCCAAACTAATCCCAGGGATAGTATCTGTAGCTAAATCTGCATGCCCCCAAGTTTGTAATTGAGTGGCAGTTAAACGAGTCGTTTTAGCAGGTAAATTTAAAGCCGTATCATTAATATCAGGTACGGCTAGTTTTTTAGTCGTATTACAACTTAGTAAAAAACAGATAGACAAAGCAAATAGGTAAAAACTTCTTAAACGATTCATAGACAATAAATTAATCAAAACTGAGACTATAGGCCTAAGGTTGCAGATATCGGATGTCAGGTTAGACACAATTACCGAATTACCAGATGGTTACGATTTAGTCATAATCAACTATTTACAATGTTAGCCGGATAGCCAAAACTAAAAAAGGAATCCGAAAAATAAAATATTTAAAATAAAATAATGCAATATCCTACAGATTCCCTATTATTTATGGTGTAATTACGACTAAAAAGAGAAAATGGTTGATTTTTAGCCTCAAATAAATTTCTAACTAAATTATTATCCGCTCTATCCCGCAATAAACATTAAACCGCTCCCCTCTTAGAAAACCAATGAGCGTCATTCCATTTTCTGCTGCCAATTCAATAGCTAAACTAGAAGGAGCACCTACTGCTGCAATAATCGGAATACCAGCCATCATTGCTTTTTGTACCAATTCAAAGCTAATTCGGCCACTGAGCATTAAAATATGGTTTCTTAAAGGAATTAAGTCTTTTTGCAAACAATTACCTATTAATTTATCTACCGCATTATGACGCCCTACATCTTCGGCATGGTTTAATAAAATGCCAGAAGGTGTAAATAATCCAGCTGCGTGAATCCCGCCAGTTTCTTCAAAAATAGATTGCGTATTTCTTAGTGTTTCAGGTAAAGTCAATAAAACAGATTGCTTCATTTTAGGCAATTTTTTCTGTGGAAAAAAACAAGTGATTTTTTCTAATTTTTCAATGGACGCTTTTCCACAAACCCCACAACTAGCAGTGGCATAAAAATTACGTGACAAAGCACTTAAATCTACTTGAGTCGTTTTTAAAAACCTGATTATCAATACATTAATTTCAATTTGTACAATAGATTCAATGCCAACTTTAGTGGCAATAATACCTTCAGCGAAGAGAAAACCTAAGGCTAAGGCATGATCACTCCCTGGTGTTCGCATAGTAACCAGCAAATTCTTTTTTAACCATTTATCTTTTAAGAAATATTGGATTTGTATTTCTAATGGTTCTTCTGTTACAATGCTATCTAAAATGGGTTGTTGTTTCCCGTTTTCTATCCTAAAAATGGGCTTTTTGCTAACTGCACTTGCTGACACCTCCATCATTGGAACTTTTTTAAACGATTATGCTTTATTTATTTGCCTATCAATAACAATTGAAAAGGTAGGCTTTTTAAAAGAAAGCCTTATTTTTGCAAAATATAATTGATAGATAGAAATGATGAACTATAAATGATGAAAGATGAATTCGACTTTTAGGGATTAAGAAATAAATAAGCTACGCAAATTTTAGGAAGCTATTTTTTCTTTTAGCAAAGCAAAAAATTTTAACATAGCTGGGCTACGGTCAAAATTTTTAATGCAGATAAAAGTAAAAAGAGCAAGTAAAATGTGTAGGTTATTATTTGCTAAATTCCTTAAGCAAACTTTATTGTTAACTTAGGTCGATAATTTTTCAAAATCAATTGCAAATTTAATTTCATTTCCTTCCCAAGGTAATTTAAAATTGACAAGTGACTATAGTATCATACAAAATTAACCTTTTTAGAAATAGCAAATGGTAAAAATTGGAGATGTAGAATTAGGCGAATTTCCGCTATTATTAGCGCCTATGGAAGATGTCAGTGATCCACCTTTTCGTGCTTTGTGTAAAGCACAAGGATGTGATATGATGTATACAGAATTTATTTCTGTAGAAGGCTTAATTAGAGATGCGACTAAAAGTGTACAAAAATTAGATATTTATCCAGAAGAGCGGCCAATTGGTATCCAAATTTTTGGTGCAGAGCTTGATTCCATGATGCGAGCAGCAGAAATAGTAGAAGCAGCAAAACCAGAAGTATTGGATATTAATTTTGGATGTCCCGTAAAAAAGGTAGTTTCTAAAATGTGCGGTGCAGGTATTTTGCAGGATATTCCTAGGATGGTAAAATTAACAGAAACGGTCGTAAAATCTACCAACTTACCAGTCACGGTAAAAACGCGATTAGGGTGGGATGAAAAGACGCAGTTTATTGAAGAAGTCGCAGAAAGGTTACAAGATGTAGGCATTAAAGCTTTATCCATTCACGGTCGGACTCGTAAGCAAATGTATAAGGGCGAAGCGGATTGGACGAGAATTGGTAAAATAAAAGAAAATCCTAGGATTAAAATTCCTATATTTGGCAATGGCGATATTAATTCTCCTCAAAAAGCCAAAGAATATAAAGAACGATATAATGTAGATGGCATCATGATAGGGCGTGCCAGTATTGGCTATCCTTGGATTTTTAGAGAAATTAAACATTACTTTAAAACGGGAGAAATACTAGCACCACCTACGGTTGCAGAAAGAGTAGCTGCGGCCAAACAACACTTTGCTCATTCCATAGAATGGAAAGGCGAAAAGCTAGGTATTTTAGAAATGCGCAGGCATTATACCAACTATTTCAGAGGATTTCCCCACATCAAACCCTATAGAACTAAACTAGTGACAAGTCACAGCCCAGAAGAAATTTTGGAAACTTTTAATCAAATCGAAGAAAGGTATTCTGAGGTTATGGGAAGTTATTAGTAGTTTATCTTAACAATTTTCAATTTCAAATTTAAAATTTTCAAATTGACGTATAGCATTCCTATCTTGATAGATATAAGCCTTTAGCCTCATTTGGAAAAACAATAATTTTGACTTTTGAAAATTGAGCATTGAAAATTTCAAATTGAAAATTACAACTATTGGTCTTTAATATACAACCACACGAGCGAGAGGTTTTTACCTTAATCGAGCAAACTGCTACCGAGCTTAACTACCCTACTTTCGTGGTAGGTGGCTATGTTCGAGACCGCTTATTAGCACGCCCTTCCAAGGATATGGATATTGTCTGTGTAGGCAATGGGATTCGTTTAGCCCAAAACGTAGCTTCTAGAATGCGCCCAATTCCAAGAGTCGTAGTTTATAAGCGATTCGGAACAGCTATGCTAAAGTGTAAAGATTTGGAAATAGAGTTTGTAGGTGCAAGAAAAGAATCTTATCGACACGACTCTCGCAAGCCAACCGTTGAAGAAGGTTCATTGGAAGATGACCAAAATCGTAGAGATTTTACGATTAATGCCTTGGCTGTTGGCTTGACAGGCGCAAGTTTTGGACAAATTATCGACCCTTTTGGTGGGTTGGCACATTTAGAATCTAAAACCATTAAAACGCCCTTAGAACCTGGCAAAACATTTTC
>JBGCFJ010000255.1:0-4893 GCA_045106885.1 Saprospiraceae bacterium | reverse complement strand
ATCAAGAACGTTTAATTTTAAATCAAATCCATTTGCAGTAACACTTGTATCTGGCGTACTATGAATGTTAAAACGATTGGCATAGCCTGTAAAATTTTTTTCAAAATGTTGTAAAAGGGCTTCTCCAACGGTTGTTACTTCAAAATTCCCTACTAAAGTAGCCTTAAATACTTCAGAATTAGCTCGCCAAATCTTTTTTCTTTCCGAATTGATAGCAGACGAAAATTTTAAGGAATCTATTTGGTAGGTTTCCTTTCTATCTTTTAATAAGGTGAATTCGTGAAGCGTGGCTCTTCCTAATAAATCATTGACATTGTTACCTCGGATTTTTAAATCAATATCTCCTGCTAAGACAAAATCTTCTTGCATCAAATTTAGATTCTTTAAATCCACTCGATTAATGTCTACCTTAAAATCAAAGAAAGGAACATTTTCTTCAAAGTTAATAGTCCCATCAAATAGAAAATCTATATTATCATCTTGGATGGCGAAATCTCCAATAAATAAATTTTTATTAATATCCCCTTCAATATTCAGGTTTTTATAATCATAGCCCTTAAAAGCAAAATAATCTATAGAGGCCTTTAATTTAGCGAAAGCAGTATTTTTGGTTAAACCAATCCCATCATAAACCCTTGAACTAACCGTTACCAAACCAAAATTTGGATTGTCTGTCCAACGGGCTAAATCAAAATCCGTTAAAGATAATTGTCCTGAATATTGGGCTTGCGCTCTACCTGCTTTGGAATTGAGTTTCATATCCATTGCTGCTATCCCTAAATCTGTCTGCAAATTTCCATCGGTTACAAAGTCATTAAAGAAACCGTCAAAACGTCCTGTAAAGCTTAATTCTCCTAGTTTATCAAAGTTAGCAGGAGGAGTAAAATTAGGAATCAATTGCCTTAATGTCTGCATGTTGGTGTATAAATGTTCTAATTTTAAACTTAGAAATGCCTCATCACTTTGGGTTAAATTTCTAGAATTAAAATTTCCTTTTAAACGCATGCTTTGTCCTAAGCGAAGATTTAAATTTCGCCCTTTTAGATTATTGACTTTCCCTCTTAGATTTCCATCTATATAAATCGTTTCATTTTTATTCTGTGCAAAAAAAGTATTGCTTTCTAATTTTGGAGCAAATGCCATAATATCTCGAACGGCGATATATGCATCGTCAAACCGTCCATTCATAATTACCCGATTGACATAATCTCTAAAATCAGGGTATTTTCTAAATTTCATGACTAGGGTATCGCCTAAATTAGAATAAGGTGTTTCTAAAGACATGCCATTTAAGGCTACTTTTTTAGGCGTAACAATTGCTTCTTTTGCGGATAAATTATTTAATACAAATCCAGAACCTTCTTTGAGGGAAAGTTGCTTTGATTCGCCCTTAAATATCCAATCTTGAATTGTGAAATCTGCTGCTGAAATATTAATGTCGTAAACATTTAAATGGTCATAATCAATTTGGTCTGCCCGAGTTGTCTTAATAGGAGCATTTCTATAATTATGATGAATAAAAGTTCCATCATTAAGCCCAAAGTCTACCATATTGACCAACCATTTCTTACTAGCTACCTGAGGTTCTTTTTTAGTTTCTGGAGCTAGTGCTAAATTAGTCGTTGTATCTATAGCTAAAGGTTGTAATGGATTCTTGGGGAAATTTATCAGCGTTACATAAGGTTCAGACAGGCGAATTTTTTTGGCAATTACGATTCGTTCTGCCAGATTTAAACTATCTATAAAAATATCCCCTCTTGCCAAAGCAATGCGCAATTCCTCTCCACCTACACTATCATCTTTAATGAATGCTACATCTCGTAAATATAAAGCATCAACATCTAAGAAAAAGGGTTTTTCATTCGCTTTTTCTTCTTTATCTTTATTATTATTTCCTCCCAATTTATCCAATAACTGCATAAAATCATCCTTCCGTTCATTGGGATAACGCCGCATATAAAATTTAGCACCAGTTAGCGTTAAATCATCAACCTTTAATTCTTTTTGTAATAATTTGAAAATATTGGTATTCAAATTAATGGTCAAGGCTTGACTGTAGAGTAGGGTGTCTCCATGAAAATCTGCTGCGTAGAAATTATCTAAAACTAGTTTGTCAAAAAAATCAACCGAAATATGGTCGAAAGTGACCGTTGTTTTTAATTCTTTGGAGACATACCGAGTGGTCGTTTTTAAAGCTATATTTTGGACAAACTCAATTTGTAATAAAAAATAAAGGAGTAGGAATAAACCAATCATTAGGGCAATAGCGTAGCCAAAGACTTTGAGGAGTCTATTCAAAAGAGGGGTATCCACCGTTGGTGGACCGATATTTGGTGCTACATTTTCCAATTTATTGACGGTTCACTGCTTGCTCCGATTATTATCGGAGATTTTACGGTTGGCAGTTCATGATTAAGCATAACTTGCAACTCGTAATATAAACCCGAAAATTAGGTATAATTGTTTACTTAATCTGAGATTTAACGGAAAATTAAGACCGATTGTCGGGAATTTAAGATTGATGTTCGTGCGGTGTGATAAAATTTGTTTTCCCCACGGATTTACTACCCCCACGGATTTTTGTTTTCTCTCACGGATTAATAATAATATGGATAATCAAGTACCATCGAAATAGTAAGGGAGCAGGCAATAAATAACCTACCAGAAGATGTGGTTTTAGTTTGTTCTTGTACAAGGCGGGAAAAACGGAGTTATGCCGTAGCATAATGAGTATTTTCCCAACGCCGTAGAAGGACAAAATAAAGCTGCAGAACTGGTAGGTTATATTTTTCCTGTTCCCTAAGTTGGTCATCTATAGCGTGTCAATAAAAAAATTAATAAAATCCGTGGGGAAATAAAATCCGTGGGGAAATGAAAAAATTAATGAAATCCGTGGGGAAATAAAAATCTCAAGCTATCTTTATCAACTTTTAACTGGACAGTCTATACCTTTACTAAAAAAATGGATATGTATACTAAGCAACTTGTTTTTGCCTTATTTGTTAGTAGTCTTTTATGGTTAAATTGTGATGCTACTGTAAAAGAAGCGGAGCGTGCGCAAGAAATCGCTGTAGCAAATAGTACGACTAAGCAATTGACACTTCAACCAACGGAAGACCCTCAACTAGTGATAGATTCAGCGATTACTTTGGATTACATCATGGGCAAATTTGAACCAACCAAACACAAAGATTTTGTTCAAGTTCCATCAAAATATGCCAATGGGCGCAAAGACCGTTGGTTAAGAAAAGAAACCTATAAAGCTTTTTTGGAGATGTACGAAGCGGCTAAAAAAGAAGGGATTGAATTAAAAGTCTTATCGGCTACTCGAAATTTTGCGACCCAAAAAATAATATGGGAAGGAAAATGGACTGGAAAACGTTTGCATGAAAGCAAAGAGAATTTGGCTAAAACAACACCTGACCCAACAGATAGAGCCCTTAAAATTTTGAAATGGAGTTCGATGCCAGGCACTTCTCGGCATCATTGGGGAACAGATATGGATTTGAATGCTTTTACGAATGACTTTTTTGAAAAAGGAAAAGGACTAAAAATGTATATTTGGATGACAGCAAATGCCCATAAATTTGGTTTTTGTCAGCCTTATTCTCCGAAAGATGCGCAACGACCTAATGGCTATAATGAAGAGAAATGGCATTGGTCTTATTTACCCTTGGCGCAAAAACTAACACAGCAAGCAGAATTACGGTTGAAAAATGAAATGATTGATGGATTTAAAGGGGCAGAAACGGCGGTGAGTATTGGAGTAGTGGATAAGTTTATTTTGGGGATAAATTCGGTTTGTTTGTAATAGACGGTGTGCGATTAACCGTGCATGGCTGAGGATAAAGATAAGTAATTAACGTTTTAATTTTGGACGAACGCAGCTGTTTGAATCGTCTCTTATAATAGAAATTTAGGTTTAACAATTTTCAATTTTCAATTTATAATTTTCAAGTTTTGAAATTGAAAATTATAAATTGAAAATTGAAAATTTAAATCTACCTCAATATAGTAATATCCCCCTTCATCACCTCACCTTCCACCGTATCCAATCGAAGCACATAATAATACGTCCCTTCTGGCAAATCTGTGCCACTAGTAGATTTTCCACCCCAGTCATTATTATAAGGACTTGCACTAAAGACGACATCTCCCCAGCGATTGAAAATAATTAATTCACTTCTTGGAAAATCAGCGGCGTCAAAAATTAATTCGTCGATTAATAATAAATCGTTTTTACCATCACCATTTGGCGTAATGGCATTCGGGACCGTATTGGTGGTATCTACGCCGATGCCTGGTAAAACAGTTACTCGAACATTGGCTACATCACATAAATTGGTACAAGCTCTGCTACAAACTTCATAGACAAATTGCTGACTACCAAAGTATCGAGCAGGAGAGACAAATTCAAATTCGCCATTGCCAATTTCATTTACTTGACTAGTTGTTGGTGTTTCTAAAATATTAATGAGAAAATCTGTAGCGTTGGGTTGGTCATTTTCAATTAAATCTAAGGTGTTAAAACCAGAACCAGACTGTATTTCAAAAACATCATTTTCTGCAACGGGCATACTTGGTATGTTGATGGTTACTGTATCTGCACTAAAGGCACCACAATTTTCGGAAGATAGCGTCCACACATAAGTATTGGTGCCAATTGCTAAATCCGCTACACTCGTAGTTGGATTTGCTGGGTCAATGACTAAGCTATTTTCAAGCGTTGTCCATGCACCAGTAATTCTGGCTGACAGTGGCGCTGCTTTTAAAGTCGTTTCACTATTACAGATTTCTTGGTCCTCACCCGCAAGGGCATCTGGTAGTGGGTCATCTGCTGTAATTAAAACCAAAGCCGTATTCACACTATTATTTGCCGTATTCCTAACAGAC
>JBGCFJ010000254.1:0-4647 GCA_045106885.1 Saprospiraceae bacterium | reverse complement strand
ATCACACCAATCAACATAACTCCAAGTTCTGAATACCTTAGCTCCGCAATCACCTTCATCAATCACCTCATCTCTATATCTTAGAATGTAACCAGCAGTATAATCCAAAGTATCTACAGCTATTGTTCCAGTATAAGTAGTATCACCGTTCTTAATTCTACCAGTTTGCAATTTAGGAGCACCAGAAGCTATATACCCTGGATCACTAGCATTACACTCTAAAGAGTCTATACCAGGAACAGTAAATGCAGATCCAAATGGACGAAAAATAACTACGGTGTCTACAGTAGTACTCGTAGTTTCATTTTCGCATTCATCCTCAGCAGTATGTTTAATAACTACTTTAATAGGGTAAACACAAATGTCACTTAGATCAGTAATAATATTTCCAGCAGCATTACGTACCTCCTTAACAGAGCTCTCCATAGTTAATGAACCACAATTATCTGTAGCAGTTGGCGCATTAAACAATTTCGCAACTCCAACAGTATCTGCTTGTATTAAAGTATCTAAACGAGCCATACGAGCACCAAATATAGGCGCTGTATTGTCTGTATATTTAAGTGTAGAAGAACAAGTTACAGTTTCAACAGTATCTGTACCTGAAGCAATGTATCTAATAATTTCTACTGTCAATGCTCCTTTACAAGCTTTTCCTCCAGCAGCAACCAACGAATCTTGTGAGATAACAGGTGGATTCGCAATTGTTCCTGTAGCTACTACCTTCTTATCCAATTTAAAGTTGATTTGGTAAGTAAGTCCTCCTCCTTCATCAACAGGATTTTCTAATACCATATCTGGTGAGATAGATAATTGACATGCTGCGCCAAATACTGTATTAACCTCCCCATTACAAGCTAATGATGGTGATGTCACACAGAATGGTGCAGGAGCTGTTTTGATAGCTGGATTAGAAACCAAGGTAAAAGTAACCGTATAGCAACCTACTGGGTATGATCTTGCCCCCTTAGCTGCAGACAGAGACTGACCAGAGTTTAGTGTATCCGTACTAATTACTTTTCCACTTGCATCCTTAACCAATACTTGAATTAAAGTATCGGCGCCACCTAAAGTGTCTTTTCCAATCACCCCAAAAGGTGCAGTAATATCCAATACAGCTAATGCGCCACCAACTAACTGAACATCCTTAGGAACACCAGCTCCAGATAAAGTAAGACCTGACGCACCACAATCTACCCAAGCATCCCAGCCTGTACCTTTTGCACGATCTCCATTAGTAGAGAAAACAAAAGTTAAACAGCCTGTAGCGTTTATTGCAGGAATTCCACTAGCGTTAATCCATCCACCAAATGCATCAGACACAGATCTAGCAGAAGCCAAACCTGTAGTACCAAGACCTGCTCCAGAAGCAGCTCCAGAACCTGACCCCGTATCAACACTCGCTCCTCTTACGCCATCAAGTTGGCTGATAGCTAATGAAGCTAATGAAGCTTTAGTTGCATCCACAAGTGCTTGCAAAACAGCTATTGAAGCACCCAAAACTCCTGACTTAGACAAATCAAGACCTTTAGGTAAATAACCTGCCTTCATTGCGGCAACTACAGCTGCAGAATCGACAGGTGTCGTTGCAGCTAAAGCAGTTAAAGCAGCTACACTTGTTCCTTTAGGTATCCCAATACTATCTACAGTCATAGTATTAGCAGGACTACCACCTAAAAGACTAAGTAAAACAGATTTAGTAGTCGTAACAGAAGGATTAGCAGCTATAGCTGCCCTAGCAGCAGCAAACGCAGCAGCAGCAGCAGCATCTAATGCCTTTTTATCTCCTTGAAATGCAAAAAGTGTATCTCCAGCTGCTAAATCAAAATCAGTAAAAACTATTTTAACAACACTTTCTGCGTTAGCTGGGCAGAAAGTAGCCGTATCTAATCTCGCATAACTATCGGCATAATTACCGTCATTGCCTCCGTCATCCATAAATCGGACGGAGCTAGTACTCGTTACCTCCCCATTACAGGTGGTTAGAGGCTCTACAACACTCGAAGAATCGCTTTTGATTTTGACAACTTTCTGCGCATTCATAGTAAGGCTACTAAAGCACATACACAGCATAGTCAGTGACAAAAACATCCAACTTCGAGGCTGAAATAGCGTATAGTTCGCTTTTTTCATAAGTTGTATAAAATTTATTTTGTTTCTGCAAATAAGAGAGAGGATAATATCCTCTCTCCCTTTTAATATTTTTTCAATTATTCAATGATAATCATCTTCTTAGTAGCAATATTATCAGCAGATTCTAACTGATAATAAAGTACACCAGTCGCACTTAAAGTCTTAGCATTAATAGTTACTTGGTTGTAACCTCTAACACCATCACGCTCGATGACAGTCAACACTTTACCTTGAACATCCATTACTGTTAAAGTAGCAGCGCCTGCTTCTGGTAAGTTGAATCCAATTACAGTTTCCCCGTTGAATGGGTTAGGTGTATTTTGGTTCAAGCCAAATGCAGTAGCTACATCAGTAGTATTAAAGTCAAGTGCAACATTCATTAATTCACCTGCATTGTTATAAGCCTCAGCAGTAGTTAAGTCTGAATTAACAGAAATTAACTCGCTTAATAAGCCATTAGTAGCAGCCGTGAATGTTAAAGAGAATAATACATCATTTGCAGTCGCTTCGCCATTCCAAGAAGTAGTTAATACCCCTCTTTCAGCGATATTCGTATTGAAGTTTGCTGCTTTCGCAACACCTTCGTTCAATTCTACTAGATTTAATCCAGCAAAATCCATTGTGAATTGGTATCCTTGAGCAGCTGCAATATCAGCAGAAGTGAAATCTACTGTTACTGTTTCACCAGCTGCAACCAATTGATCTGTTACATTTAAGTTCAATGTTCCGTTAACGTTACGAGACTCAGCACCTAATAAGCTATTAGCAGTTGCTGTTCCATTAACATCCCCAATCTTAGCAGCGATAAAGTCAACGCTTAACATTTCACCATCCAAGTTATTGATGCTCATGAACTCGTCAAAGTTCTCAGCAGCAGGGTTTGCAGAAGTAAACTCATGCTTAGCATCAACAAATCTCCAACTTGTATTATTTGTAAATTCAGAAGTAACATTTAAGATTAATTGTCTTAACTGAACCATATCAAATGCAGTAATAGAACCAGATTTGTTCACATCCGCTGCAATATACTTGTAAGGAGAATCAAATTGCTGAAGTCCTAAAATGTGCTTGCTAATTAAAACAAGGTCAAAAGTAGATACGCCATTTAATGGGTTGATATCTTTCTCAGGAGTGATTGTATAATCACCATCTAATGGAAGATTGAAAGCAAACTCACCAGTTGCATTAGTAGCCATAGAGTTATCGCCACCATTTACCGTTACATTTACTAATTCAACATTTTCACCAAATGCATTTGTTACTTTACCAGCAACTCTTCCTGACATAGGGTCAACACCTGGGCAAACACCTAAATTATCTTGTACGAAAACATAAGTTCCAACAACATCCCAGTTACCTTTTTCATCAATCACATAAATACTTACAAATTGAGTAGTACCTAAAAGATCACAGTTGAAAGTAACAGCATTACCAGAATGGTCACGAACAGCATCAGCATCAGCATTTCTTCCAGGTCCGTCTTCAGGCGTACCTAAAGCAATTCTGATATCTAGTAATCCTTTATCTTTATCAGTACAGTTATCAAAACTTCCTCTATCTAAATCAGATGCCCAAACTGCAATTTCTCCAGTTTGCATGATTTCCACAGCTAAGCCGTTTAATACGTAAGGAGTAGGTCTTACACAATCCATAAAGTTAAATGGCTGATCTAAACTTGCACCAGCTGAATTTCCACAATCGTCAGAAACCCAAAATTCTACTTCGTAAGAAGAACCAGGAACAGCATTAACGTTAACAGTATCACTTTCACTCTCTCTAGTTGTTACTTTACCACTAGCATCAGTAACCTTCAACTTATAAGTAAAGTTAGTCAATGCAGCACCTAAACAATTTTCTGCAGAAGCAGAGAACGTCTTCATTTCGCCACATCCACTATTGATACACATATCTGGAGTCGTAATAGTTACGGTAGGAGCTTGATCAACAGAGTACTTAATAATCTGCGTATAAACAAATCTTCCATTAGTTCCAGCAGTTTCATCTGTAACCATTGAACCACCAGCAGCAACATGAGGAACTGGTTGAGCAGGACTACCAGGTGTATAAGTACACCAGTTAATTACTTCGTAAGTTCTTTCAATTTTCTTACAGAAATCACCATCAACAGTAAATTCTTTTTCTGTAACTTCTAAAGCAAATACATCACACCCATTATTTTCTGTCAAAATCTGATCTAAACTCGATGCAGCAAGCACAGTTTGATCTGCAGCTCCACAGCTAATTTCTTGATCAGCAGGGAAAGTCAATTTAAAGTCACTTACTGGGTTAACCGTAATAGTTTGTTTATAAGTAGGAGAAGGTATATTAGCCCAATCAACTACTTTATAAGTTCTTTCGATAGTAATTTGACCACAATCTCCTCTAGTAACATCAATTGATTGATATTGAGTAGTAAGTGTTACACAATTATCACTACATCCATCAAATGGATTACCAAAGTTGTCATTATAGAACTTAGCTAAAGTAGAACCTGCAACCAATTCTGTTGTACCA
>JBGCFJ010000253.1:0-4460 GCA_045106885.1 Saprospiraceae bacterium | reverse complement strand
ACCAACAAATTGTCGATAATTTAAAATGTCGATAATTGTTAATCTCAAATTCAACTTCAACTTCAACCTCAAATTCCCGCCGAAGGTGGTTTAAAATTGAAAATTTGAAATTGAAAATTGAAAATTAAATTTTACTTAGTACTTACAAAGCAAAAATCTTTCAAATACAAATAGGTCAACCCCTTGCCCTACGACCAATGCTCTTTGCTGAGTAATAAGGGAACAGGCAAAATATAACCTACCAGTTCTGCAACTTTATTTTGCCCTTAAAAGCTTGCCCATCCGCAAGCGGTTCACTAAAAGATAAAGATTCCCTGAATCTTCCTCTTTTAGCTCATGTTGCTAAAATACTCATTATGCGAAGGCATGCAGGCCATCCGCAAGCGGTTCACGAGCTTACACTCGTTCATGTTTTTAGCGCCTTGAATAAGAACAAACTAAAGCCACATCTTCTGGTACCTTATTTATTGCCTGCTCCCTAACTAAATATTTATTTTTTACTCAGAAACCAACTCAAAATCAGTCCGTCGATTCTGCGCCTTTCCATCTGCTGTATTATTACTAGCAACAGGCTTATCTGGACCATTCCCTACTACCACAAAACGATTTCTAGGCATATCATATTCTCTAATCAAATAATCGGCAACCGATTGGGCTCTTTTCTTCGATAAAGCTACATTGGTCGCTCGACTTCCACTTGAATCGGTATTTCCTTCAATCCGAATTCTTGAATTAGAAAAGGCATTCGCAATTGGTAAAAATTCTTTATCAATAATATATTTAGAATTTTCGTCTAGTTGAAATTCACCTGTACGAAAACTAATACTAACTCGTTTAGTTGCGATTGCTTTTTTAGTTTCGTCTGCCTTGGTTACTGTAGCAAATTCTTTTGATTTTTCAGGAAAATGTTCTTCTCCTGTTAAAGTGGTATTCATGACCAAGCTAGGAAAATTTACTTGATTCCAGGTTGGCGCTCGTTCTCCACCAGTATGACCTAAGTCATAATAAACATTGGACATTCGACTGTATAAACTTTCTCCTGTCACCCCTTTATAATTACTATTTAAGCCAAAGAAATTCTTATTATCTCCGTGCGTTACTAATCGAACATTACCTAATAAATCATTCCATTCTTGCTCAGATAAAACCGTTCCTCTTTCAGCAAATTCTCTAGTTAGTATTTTTGCTGCTTTTTGTCGAGCAGTCCCAGAGCCATTAATTTCTGCTGCGCCACGCATCCAACCTTCATATAATTGTTGTAAACGATCTCTATTATTATTGACAAAAGAACGTTTTGCATAGAAAACGTCTGCAATAATATTAGAGGCAGATTTAGTACTTTCTAAAATTCTAGAACCAGGAACCGCTTTAATACTTAATACATCATCTGGACTCCAAACTACTGCCGCATCTACCTGACCACTTTTAAAAGTTGCCGCTGCTTGAATAGCATCCGCTTGTGCCACAATCTCAATATCATTTTGTGTCATTCCAGCCGCTTCTAACATCCACAATAAGAAAGAATGAGAAGGTGTCAACTCCGCAACAGCTATTTTTTTACCTCTCAAATCAGATACATTAGAAATACCTCTTCTAACGACTATTGCATCTCCACCTCTTGACCAATCCGCTTGGAATAAGACGATTGGGTCAAAAGAAGTCAAAGCACCAGATTCTGTCGGAAAAGCATCTACTGTTTGCCATAATAAATCTACATCATTTGATTTCCATGCTTCTCTAGAAGCTACAAAATCATCTAAAACTTTAAATTCTAAAGCAAAACCATAATCTTTATAGAATCTTGATTGCTTAGAGGGCTCAAAACCTTCATTGAAATATTGCCCTGCCGCATAGCCTGCCCAAGTTACAACTCCTACTTTAATGATGTTTTGAGATGGGATTCCACCAGTAGCACTACTATTACTGCTACCGCTACTTTTAGGCGCATTGCTACTCCCAGAATTTCCACTACCTTGTACATTCTCTGTTTGATTCTTAATGTCTTGACCTGCTTCGGTATTATCTAAAATATACTTTCCACCAATTACAATCGCTCCAACGATAAGCATTGTAATTAATAATTTTGAAAAAGTGGTGAGTCTTCCTGCCATTTTTTATTAGTTAGTTATTGTTATGTGAACCATATTTATTAGTGAATTGTACACTAGTTTTATATGGGTCTATTAAATGAGTCATTTGTTATTAAGTCATTTGTGGAAAAATCGCTAAAATTAAACAAAAAATGGTTTAGTGATTGAAAGTCTAGTTTTTCGCAGAACTGAACCTCTTCTTCACTAAACCATTTTCATTTTACGCATTATTCACTACTGACTAATGACTTAATGACCAATGACTTCTATTTTATTCAAATAAAGTATCGTATTGATTTCGATGTCCATCTGCTCGCACAGGTGTAGCAACAGGTGCATTTAAATCTAATACATTTCCTTCATCATTGGCTTCGACTAATAAGCTTGATTTCTCTTCGCCTAAAATCAAAGAAACGCCTTCTTTCTCCCATTTTTCCAACATCTTCATGCCTTCTTCCTCAAAGATACCGTTTTGTAAATCTACAGAATCCATGAAGTTAGAAGACATATCCATAAAGCGTTCCATCTCCCCTACTTTCTTACTTACATCATCCGCCACAGCTTCTAATGCCATATCAAACATATACCGCTTATCCTTATCACCAGAGATCACACTCATCGCAGATGTCATTGCAGAATGAGAAGCGTGAATCGCCTTTCTTTCTTGCTCTTTAACCATTACTTGGTCTTTGATGTCTTCCATTAACACTTCAGAGTTTTCGTACATTTTAGTCAGTACTCTATAAAGTACTTCCATTTTTTTGTACAAATCTTCCAATTTCATGTTTGACTCCTTCAGTCTGCCCGCCTTTCGAGCTTTCAGAATCATCATTGATTGTTTATTCGTTGCTTTGGCCTTACTAGCCATATTCATATTAGACTTAATATTCCGCTTATTCGTCACAATTATCTCTTGCAACTTATGCATTTGTCCTCTTAGCTTACTAATTTGCTTATTCATACTACGCAAATTATCTTTCAAATCTTCTACATAAGATTTTAAGATACCAATTGGGTCAATTTGCACGAACATACCCGTAATCCAACGCATCACACTCTTGTACATATAGCTTACTAAACCTCTAGCTTTAGGGTCTAATACCACATATACAATAGCTGCTAACACCATTAATGTCCCTGCCAAATATAAAGTATTGGCTAAAATCGTTGCTAATAGACCAGAAGTTAATAGGTTGTACAATAAATAACCACCTCCTAAGACTAATCCGCCTAAAAATACTGCACCCGTTACGCCCTCAGGTCTTTGCCAAAATGATTTTGGTTTAAAGTCTTCCATTTTTTGATTTAGTTAAGAATTGCGAAGGGCTAAAGGGCAAAGGGCGGAGGTTTGCCCTCTGCCCTTAACCCACTACCCTACGCTCAGTTTATTTTAAATACTTTTTCATATTCTCTACATCGCTTTGAATTTGAGCCACCACCACATTATACGAAGCAATAAAGTTATTTTTGGTCGTTTCTACTTTAGAAACGGCTCCAGAAATTTCACTTTTAATGCCCGCTAATTGTTTTTGACTTTGCTCAATTTCTTGCGTTAATTTCTTAATATGTTGTGCTTTTTGTTGAATACCAACTTCCAAGTCTTTAATCTGCTTTTCTCTACCACCAATTTGACGCTTTCTTTGATTTTCTAAAGCTTGTTCAAACTTTTTCTCTTCATGTAATAATACCTTCAAATAGTGTGCCGCTGCATCAATCAATTTTTGTGGAGTTGCCCCCATTGTTTTCGCCATCGCAAAAGCAGATTGAAATCGAGTCTGTTCATCCATGGGCATTTTTTCCAAAGATTTCAAAGACTCCTTAAATTCCAGATAGTCAAAACCATCTAAATTATGCTTTTCCATGGCTCCAAAAAAGATTTCCATGAACTTAGTCGTTGGTTTCCCTGGCTGTGGTTCACTAGAAACAGTTGGTGCTACTTCTTTAGTAGGTGTTGAGGTTGATTTGGGGCTTGTCTTTTTTTGAGTAGCTTTTTTAGGAGCTGACTTTGGGGATGCTTTTTTAGCATTTCCTTCTCCTTCAACAATAAATAATGACTTTAATCTGTCCGCAAATCCCATGAATTAATAAGCTTAAAAGTGGTATAAAAGTTTGATTTTTAGTGTGGTCAATAGATGAACACTACTTTAAAATCTACAAAGTAAGGAAATTTTAGATAATTATACAAAAATAGTGATTTTTTAAAATTGTTTGATTACCAAATTGCTTGATTGTTGTTCGGTTTCGCACAACTCTATCGCATTACTTGCTTTTTATTCTTCCCATTAACCAATATTTAGAGCAGTTCATAAAATGCCAAATATGCCGCTAAAACCCGTTTGGGGGCTTCATCATGCGGATAATGTCCAACCC
>JBGCFJ010000252.1:0-1669 GCA_045106885.1 Saprospiraceae bacterium | reverse complement strand
GATATTTCAGGAAATAATTATAGGCTACTTTTGATAAATCAGGGTATTTAAAATCATAAACTAGCATCGCAAATCCTTTTTGAATATGCTGTTTGATGTACTCCTCTACGATGGTATAAGACTTTCCAGAACCTGGTGTTCCTAGTACCATTGTTGCCCGAAAAGGATTAACGATATTGAGCCATCCATCCTCCGTTTTAATGTTCACAGAATATGGATTTTCTATCTTTCGTTGCTCCTGTTTGAATAGTTTATTCTTTTTATTAAACTGGTCACTCATTAGATTATTCGTAATAATTCTACGGATATGTAATAAACCCGTTAGCAATAAAAGGTAGCCTATAGAAAGGATTATGAGATAGGTAAACATCCCTATTTTATCGGGTAGGATTAAGGCAAAGTAGGCACCAAAATATAAGGTCACTCCTACCACAACGAAGAAGAAGGTACTTGTAAAAGTGACGCCTTCTGACTTCATTCCTTTTGTACCTAAAGCGTAAATCACCGCAAAAACTAATGCCAACAAATGGGATTTATGAAAGAATTCAAAGAGCCCAGTATTAATAATAACTAACCATAATTTCATAAATAAGGGGTGTTCAAAATCGGCAAATTGATACACACCATGTAGTATTAATATCAATACACTAAATAGTAGAGATAATACTAAAGCGGGTTTTTCCATTGTGTCTTTTTCCATATTTATTTGTTTTTTAATTAAAAAAAATTAGCGTCTTATTCTACGCTCATTATTTCTTTGGCGGCTTTTATACCGTCTTTGCAGGTATTCGTCTAGGTTATCTTCTGCCATTCCTTTTATCAGTTGCTGACTACCGATGTCCACTTTTTCATACTGACTTTGATACCCATTAAATTTTCTGGTTAAGTCAATTGCATCCTTTTGTCGTATGTTATTTAGTTGGTGATTTAGTTCCGAATTGGGAGAAGTAAACACCACTCGTTTTCCATTATAAGACATACCAATTGGCTTACCCGATTGTATATTATCCAGTAAATTTTTTCGTAATTTTAGATGTTCAATATTTGGAAAATCTAGTTGTATTTTGGTTTTATTAAAAGATAGAGAACGGTCTAAACTTGACCCTTTATAACTATGGTCCTGATACTTATATTTAACACCAATCACCGAATCTTTTCCATATCTAAATTCCGTTTCAATTCCCTTTTCTTGTAACTTTCTAGCAAAGGTGACCGCATTAATTTGAGGGGATTTAGCTAGTATTTTTTCTACACTACCTTTCACATATAAGCGGTCTTTCTGGTTCTTAGCAAACTCCTTTTCTAAACCCTTTTTATCCAATCCTACATCTTTGAAAAGAGAAGATTTTATAGATTTAGTCGTCTGCTTATCGCCATCTTCCCCTATTTTATAATAGACAATTCCCTTTCCTTTATGCTTGGCTCTTACATCTGAACCTATATTAGACAGTTCCTTATTCAGCTTTTTAAGGCTTTCTGGTTTACCATTTTGCATGGCTTTTTTAAGGTCGCCTAGCATTTCTCGCTTGGCTAAAACCTGTTTATCAGAAATAGTTAAGTCATATTTGACCTCCAATTCATCGGTAATTCGCTTAGATTTTCGGTGCTCATGGTCATGGGGTAACTTCATTCCTGAGTCAATATCAACCCTAGATGTAAGGATATGTAC
>JBGCFJ010000251.1:0-3788 GCA_045106885.1 Saprospiraceae bacterium | reverse complement strand
GTTTTTTTTTTTTTTTTTTTATTTCTACAAAACATGTAAGTTACATTGGGTTTTGCTTCTATTTCTTTCATGTCGTCTTCTGCTTTTTCTTTTATATTTAGTAATTATTTTAATCTGGCTGTTTTAATTAATGTTTTAACAGGGTCATGTTCTATGTTGACTAGATACAAGCCATTTTTTGGGAAGGCATTATGTGCGGACAGCAAAGCAGCTAAACCCGCAGTATCTATCCATTTTACCTTCGATAAATCTAGAATCAAGTAAGGAATAGACAGCTTGGCTAGGGATAATAAATGCGCCTTCAGTCGAAGCGCTTCTTCCTCGGTAAGTTGAGTATTTTCCAATATCATCTGTAACCAATGTCGTCTTTCTATTAAAGCATACCTTAGTACCATCTGTTTAGAAATTTAGCAATTAGGATAAAGGGTTGTTTGCACATCCAGTAAAAATGGTAAAATTAATAAATAACCTGTTTCCTATTGTACTTTTTGTCGGAATGAGCAAAACTGGACAACCTGAGTAATGTAAGGAGTATCAAAACACCACCCCCTCCGCCTTCAAAACAAACCCCACCACCTTCTCCAAATCATCATCCATGTAACAGCCATCTCAACCGCTGTGCGGTTCATTCGCTTGAATGTTTCCCAAACATTCACCCTTCGGGAACGCTCACTCATCCAAAAGTCCTCGTTAAAAAGCACCCGAACCTCCTCATTCCCAAAAGCATCGACCGCCGCCCACCTGCTTCGCAGTTCTCTCCCTTAAACAGTCACAGACTGTTTATTTTGCTTGCAGCAAAAATCGGTCGTTCATCCAGAAACTCGCTCCCATTCAACTCAAAACAATCCGCATGATTCACAAATAGGTTCACGTCATCGCCAGCCTCCCATCTGCTTCGCAGTTCTCTCCCTTAAACAGTCACAGACTGTTTATTTTGCTTGCAGCAAAAATCGGTCGTTCATCATAGATAGTAAAGACCAGGTTCTCATTTTGCACTTCTGCGGTAATTTGTATCGGCGCTTCGCCAAATTCGTTTTTGTAGCGTTCGCCAGCGACTTCGATAAAGGGGTCTTGGATGGCTCGGAAGGTGCCGCTGTAGATGTGGGCTTCGTCACTCGGCACCAAGTTCCTTGGTTCGGGTTGACAGGAGGAGAAAAGCAGGAAAACAAAAAGTAGGGAATAGGGTAGGGGGAAAATCGTTTGCATCGTTTTGAGTTTTAGTGACTAGCTACAAAAATGGACCCTTGAAACGCTTACCTTATGCGTTCCAAAAATCCATATTTTCTACATTCAATAATGTCTTGACATATCCCTTTAAAGATACGAAAAAAAGGGCAGAATAGAAAGTTTTTTAGCCCCTAATTTAGAGAAAAAAAGAGGGGCTAAAACGACAACGAAAAAAGGTCGTTTTTTTTAAAATTAGCGATTTGATAAACGCTATTTCATTTTTGGTAAAAGGATAAAATTTACCTTTTAATAATAAGTTTTTTTGTTAGGCTTCCGCTGCTTTTAGTGGCTATTTGTAGGAAGTAAATACCTTTGGCTATAGTCGCTACCTCTATTTTTTCCTGTCCATGAATCACCTTGTTTATTTTCCTTTCCCAAACGGATTGCCCGAATTGGTTATAAAGGGTTAGTTCAACGGATGTCCCTGTTAAGGTACTCAAATCTAGGGTCGTCTCATTGGTTGAAGGATTGGGGTAGAGGGAAAGGTTTGCTTGCTGTAAAGTAGTGGGTGTTACTGCTGCACAAGCATTAAGTAGTGGCGCATAATCATTACAAGTAGCAGCGTTGTTCTCCAAGATAACGGTTCTTTTAGTGGACTCGTTGTGCCAGTCTTCAGCGACTAATTCCTTGATAGCGCAACAAGTTTCCAAAAGTGGGTTATTGATAAACACGATAGCACCTGCCGCATATTGAAGCTGAGACAAGGCACTTATATCGGTTAGCTTATCATTGCCGTAAAGCAAGATACTGGTTGACGTATCCGCAAGCACTGTTACTTTTTCTAGTCCTTTTAAAGAAGTTAATTCATCACAATTTTCTAGGTGAAAATCTGATAGATATTGGTTGTCGTCCAAATTGCTAAACACTTCCAAAGAGGAAATGGCTGTTTGCCAAAAGAGAATCCGCAACACCTTTTTTAGTCGAGACAAAGCACTTATATCCTTCAATTTTGGACTATTGCCGACGGCTAGCGCCCCGTCAATAGCGACCAGGTTATTTAAGCCAGTAAAACTATGAAGTTCGGCATTTTCTAAAATGGTCAAAGAGTTACCGATATGGGTTAGGTTGGTTAGCCCTTTCAAGTTTTTTAGTTGCGTCTGCCGTATTTCTAAATTGCCAGTAACCTGTTGAATAGTGGCGAGTGCTTCGAGGTTGACAACATCCGATGGTGGAGCGTCCGAAGCTTCATTGCCTATTTTTAGGTTTCCGTTAATTAGGGTATAGGTACTAAAAGCATCAATGGCAGCTTGTGTGCTTAAAACGACGTCTCCATGATATATTTTAGGCACATTTTGGTTGGCTAGGGTTGTTGCTGCCCAGCTACTAGTGGAGACAATGAGGAATAGGCAGCAGAGATAGTAATAGGTGTTTTTAGATAGTCGCATGGCTTCTTTTTATACGAGTCGTGAAGATAAATTAAGGAGGGAAGCGGAAGGGTAAGACAAGAGCGTTGTTGCGAAAATAATGCCATATAGGGGCTGTATCAATATAAAAAGGGAACAAACCAAAGCTTGTTCCCTAATGTCTTTTATCTACCCCCCAGCGATAAAAGACTGGGCAAAGATACGAGAAGGAGCTAGTCGATGCTTGGTGGTTTGGGGCAATTTGTGACAAGCGGAATGTTGCTAGGTGATAGGCGGTAAACGTTGTATCTTAAAAACTGGCTTACTTTACTGGTTGATTGTCGGGGGGATAAACTTGATGAAGGGGATTTATTTTTGTTGAATGGGAAATAAATTTTTGGGAATTGTTGGTTCGCGTGACAAGGGGTGTTGGGTATTGCGTCAAAAAGGTAAAGTTTCTAAACAATATGTTTCCTATTATACCTTTTGGTCGCAATGAGCAAATCTAAGGATTAGCGACTCAAAGGAACGGAATCGTCCACGAAGCCCCCGTTACAGGATACGTGCAATTCGTAGTCACAGTAACCCCGATTCTATAACCAAATCCAGTACACCCACCACCAGCGGCGGATATCGAGTCTATAGTTGCCAAGGGCTTAGCGTAAGTTTCGGTTCTAACATTACCGAAGTCCATTTTTAACCACCAAATCAGCAACATTTTGTTTTGAATCCTCCCAAAATCAGCAATATGTCATTTTGTCTGTCAGCAAAAAAGGGAAATTTTACCAAAAAATAAAAAATGACACTTTTTTGAGAATAGGAAAAAAGTGGCTAAAAATTTCGTTCCTGCATCCTTGGTTTAAATAAATTAATCAACAAGCCGCACACTACGGGGAACGTGTATCAAAAAAGCCATAGGTGGGAACAAAAGGCCCAAATGTCTCACATAACAATGATGCTTAGCGCCCATTTTTACGTGAATCTTTGGCTACTGACAACTTTTTGGTCGTATCCCGAACCCTAAAACCCGTTACAGAGAACCTGTAAAAAGTAGTCACAAGGAAAATGCAGCATAGATTTCTGGAACACCAAACCTTTATTATAGTTTGTGTATCAAGTATTTAGGCGAAAAGGCGTGGGCAAATTCTCCCTTTTGGATAGGTAGGGGCGGTAAAAAAGAAAAAAAAAAGTGGGAGATTTGTGCCTTTTGTACGTTTG
>JBGCFJ010000250.1:0-5323 GCA_045106885.1 Saprospiraceae bacterium | reverse complement strand
CATAAACGGCGGGATAATCTCCTACGGCTTCTAGGCAATCAGAACGATCTTCAAAGCCACTTTGGTCTTCCCAGCCAATGCCTTCAAAGGTACTGTTTTGATGCCCAAATAGCAGGTGATTAGAACGTAAACCTTTTAATTGTTGATATAGACTTTGGGTTTGGCAAGTAGCAGAAGGGTCAGATTGAGCAGCTAAGCTATGAGAGCATAACAGGAGCAGTAAGCATCCAAATAAACGCTTTAAGTAAACAATGACTATGAAGTGATTAAAAGACAAAGGCAATGATTGAATGACTAGAAAAACAACCTTTACCAAATATACAATTATCTCTCCATTTTGTTGGCGTCCTTCCCGACAATTAGCATATTATTAGCGTATCAGGATTGAAAAAGTTTATTATGGATTTACTGGTTATCGTTACTGTACCCTATTTTTTTTTGCCAAAAATGAATAAATGATTAGATGATAAAATGAGTAAATTATGGTCAAAAACCTAAAAATAGTGCTCTGATGTCCAATTTTAGTGTGTCATTTACTCATTTATTAATTTATTCATCTACTCAACTTGTCCCGATACATCGGGATTTTAGAAAAAATAATTTTCGTAGGGTAGAGTAGGTTATCGTAGAAGAACTAGCAACCAGCAACTATAAAAATTGAATAACTATTCTTCCTTTCTAATAACCTTTGCGCTTTTAAATCTTTTGCGAATATGTTTTAAAGTTTCCTCATACTCTGCTTCCGTTTCAAAAGCGAATTGGATACCTACCGGAGTGAATTGTTTGCCTTTTTTCATATATTTATTAGGGAGGGCATCATATCCATAATCGTAAACTTGTTCAATTCGTTTCTGAGCATTGGCTTTACTACCAAAAATGCCTACAGAAATTACTGCAATCCGCTGATTTGGACTTAAAGTACTACTTTCTGTATCCACTATTTCTTCTTCGGCATCTGTAACGGCTGAAGTTTCATCAGCTGCAAAATCTACGGCATCTTCATTATCTATGGTTGCTTCTGGTGCATCTACGGCAAGTGCGGTTTCTTGACTAATGGCTACTTCAACGGGGCTTTCATTGACTTTTTTGTCTGCCAGACTTTGTTGATTAAACAAACCAAAGTAATTCATTGTAGGAATGGCAACAACTAAGAAAAGCGCCGTCATCAAAGCTACAGGCAACCAACTATGTTCTTCCGAATAATCTTTAAACCATGCTGCAAATGATTTTTTCTCGGTATATTTATGAGAAGGCGTAGTAGAACCACTAGGCACAATCGAGTCAGCGGTTACTTTATCTCTTAAAATTGGATAGAAATTGACGGTTGGTAAGCCGAAAGCTTCTTTATTAAAATTAGTGGAATCAGGAATGAATTGTATTTTATTTTCAAAATCCTTATAAAGCCGTCCGACACCAGCTATATTGACCATCTCTCGGCGGTCTAGTTGGTCTTTCATAATGCTCACAAACTTAGCAATCTGTCGATTGGCTTCTTCGGTAGAGACTTGATGTTTTTGCTGAATAATATCTACTAATTTACCATCATTGACGACTAAATTCCCATCAAAATTAATAGATTTAGTAGGTGGATTAAGTAGACCTTGAACGTGGTCAATGGTACTGGGGGAATACTTTAAGGTTAAGGCGCCAAAACGAGGAACGACTAAACTGTTATTTTCAAAAAGTAATTCTTTAATGTATGGCGTAATATCTATATTCATATCTTCCACTCCTATAGCATCGCAAAATTTAGTGTTCTTTCGGACGCTTATTGTTTTTTAATGTAGTTTTCTCACTGCTAACGTAACTATTAACTATCAAAATTACTACATTTTTTGGAAAAAGTTTTGATTAAGCTGATTTTTTCAACAATAGCATATCCTTCTTGGGTATGTTTAGATAAATCAACCTCAAAAAGCAGATTATCGAACAACGATTTATTGAAATTGAAATCCAGTCATAACCATCGAAGATAAAAGGTGGACTTTTGAATTTTATACAGGCGACATCTCCGGAAACTATTTAATTTGGATGGAAGGAATTACGCAAGAAGGAACACCTTTTACTGCTAGAGGCACTTTTTTTGTCACAGAAAATTAAGAAAATCCTAAAGTTTTTTATTTAACATGTTAAAAAAATAAATTGATACAACATATTCTAATAAAATGACATTTTAGTCAGACGATGCCTTATTGAATGTAAAAAGGAGATGGACGTTATAGGAAATTATTAAAGTTATTATCGGTAATTGTTTAATTATTAAGCAATTTGAGCCGAGCGGGTTCAGTTGACTGTGTTTTGTGAAAATTGATTGTTGAAACTAAAGTTTTAACGGTCTACTGCCACTGTTGACTACCTACTGTTGTGCTTATTAATAACTTCCAATAACACGAAGTACTAACCTCCAATCCACTTTCTCATTCATTTACAAAACCCTGGGATTATGAAAGTTATTCTTTCTACCTTGTTATTTCTTTTTGGAATGACAGGCATCAGTAATGCGCAATCTATACATACTTGTACAGAAATATCTGTCACTTCTTTAGCACTACAACAAGCGCAACAGCAAATTCCACAAGCAGCTTCTCGCGCAGTTAGTTACAAATCAAAATATGGCTTATATTGGTCGAATGGAAGTACCATTCGCGTCAAATTAATGGGCGGGAGTACGTATGTGCGGAATAAAGTGAGGCAATATGCTAAAGAATGGACTCGGCATGCCAACTTAGATTTCCAATTTGTGACCTATGGCAAAGCAGACATTAGAGTATCTTTTGTTCAGAATGGTAGTTCTTGGTCGGTTATTGGCAAACAAGCTTTGCAAGTAAGTCAGCATGAAGCCACTATGAATTTTGGTTGGTTGAATGACCGAACGCCTGATTATGAATTCCGAAGAACGATTTTGCATGAATTTGGGCATGCATTGGGTTTATTACATGAGCACCAAAACCCATCAGGTGGAATTCCTTGGGATAAAGAAGCCGTATATAGTCATTATCGACGAACTCAAGGTTGGGATACCCAAACGACTTACTCGAATGTCATTCAAAAAGCAAGTCGAAATGCGACTCAATTTTCGGCTTACGACCCTCGGTCCATTATGCATTATCCCGTTTCTGCTAGTCTAACCAATGGTCAGTATCGAGTCGGAATGAATCAGGAATTATCTCGTACAGATAGAACTTACATCAGAGAGGTTTACCCTGGGCAACGTTGGTCTAGTACTGGTAATGGGACTACAGAAAGACCAACAAATCGACCAATAGAAGAAACAACTATGGAAAAACCTAGACCAGCAGCAGACCGATTTATAGTAAGTGTGAGCAATAAATTAGGAGAAAGTCAAATATCCGAAACCATAGACTTATATATAGGGACCGAAAAATTCACTTTTAAACTAAAGAAACATGGACAAGAAGACCAGACTTTTCGTTTTCGGATGAAACGAGGCAATTATAGCTATCGACTATCCTCAACCAGTACCTATCAATTGACTCAAAAAGTATGGAATGGGTGGAAATATGTCCGTCAAAAAGTAGATAAAACGATTTATGGTAGTGGTTCAGGAACGTTAAATGTTACTGGCAGCAATGACTTAACGCTATATGGAGATTATGATAGAAATACCGATAGAATGACGGTTTATTTAGGAGCGGTAAAAAATAATGGATTGGCTATCAGTCAAGAAAATCCAGTTTGTCGGAATTGAGAAATGAGAAAACGAGGTGATGAGAAAATGAGATGATGAGAAAATGAGTAAATCATGGGCATTTCCATACATTTACTCATTTTCTCAATAGTTAAAGGCTAAGTAAAATTTAATTTTCAATTTTTAATTTCAAATTTTCAACCACCTTCGGTGGGAATTTGAGGTTGAATTTGAATTTGAGATTAACAATTATCGACATTTTAAATTATCGACAATTTGTTGGTTTTAAATTTTGTGTAAGCGCCTAACTACGATTTTGCAAAAGATGACTGCTGACTGCTCAGGCTGACCGCTAATGGTGTTTGTATCGTACGTAACCGCCAAATTTATTGGAACTGGTTCGTAAGTACTCAATAGTCCAGTTTAAATCGTCCGATGACTGCGTCGTCGGATGATTTAAATCAGCTCATCGGACGACGATAGTCATCCGACGAGCTGATTTTACATTTTTATTGAGAACTTACGCTGGTTCTATGTAATACGCTGACAATCAATTCGTGTACAACCTACCAAATAAATTTGGTGGTTACGAAACGCATTAACGGTCAGCCTGTACTGCCTACTGCCACCGCCTACTATTATTTATAATTTACGAAGAAATTTAGCTTCCAAAGTCATCCGTAGCGAATAGCCCATAGATTCTAAATCAATAATGACTTCTTTTGCACCATGATTATCAATTAAGACACCTGACAATCCAGTTAAATTACCACCAATAATTTCTACCTGGTCTCCTTTACGGAAAGCAGAAGATGGTTCTGCCATGACAGGAATCCCCTCTCCTACGACTTTTCGCATAATTTCGATTTCTCTTTCAGGGATAGAAATTAGATTTTTGGCAATGCGTACAAAATTTACCACACTTTCTGTTTGTAAAACGGAGAGGTATTCTGCTTTAGTAATTTTTACAAAAATATAGCAACTAATTAAAGGCATTTGTACCTTTTTCTTTTTACTAGCATAAATTCGGGTTAGATGCTGAATAGGTAAATACGCTTGAATTCCTTGACGTGTTAGGTCTTTCTCTATGGTTTTTTCTCGTTTGTATTTGGTATATACTGCAAACCACTTAGCTTCGGTTGCATCTAAATGATTTTCAGGAAGTTGAGCTGCTTTTGTCATTATTTACTTATTAGTTTTTGAGATTAAACGGAGGTTTTTTATATCTTCTTGTTTACCTCTCGTTTTCATTTTAGTTAATATGGGGGCTTATAGTCTCTAAAATAGACAATTTTTTTGGAATTGGTCACATTTGCAGAAACAATTAAAATTACAAAAATACATTATCTTGATAGGTTGTTTATATACTAAAGTGGTAAATTTATATTATTATTTTCGTGATGTTTTTGTTAAACAAGTCTAATTAATGATTTTTATAGAATAGACTTAAAAAGGCGTGAAAAAGATGCCTAGACGAGCATTTCAGAAGAATAAACTCGCCCAGGCAGGTCTTAATATTTAGATGCTTCTTTATATAATAGATATTATTATTTTAATTTTTTAGAGCACGAATTACAGAAGATTATTTAGACCAAAGTAATACTAGTTTTGAATCTAGAGTACCCATTAATTCTTCTGTAAATTCTGCGGTCTGGTAAATGAGATATCGAACCT
>JBGCFJ010000025.1:0-2314 GCA_045106885.1 Saprospiraceae bacterium | reverse complement strand
AGGTATCGACTAATGTTTAATAGGTCAGCATGTGGTATTTCTAGAAAATTAAAATGTAGAATTTGAAATAATAAATGTTCTCCATTATATATCCGCTTATATTCCAGATTGATATACTCTAATAAAAAACGCAAGTTTTCTATCATCGGTAAATCTAGAATATTTACTTTTCGCTTAGTTTGGTAAGGAATCCCTTGCTTTTCTAATAATTCAATTAAGTTTCTTGCCTGTCGATGCCTGGCATAAATGACTGCCATTTCTTCGTATAAAATCCCTTTTTTGTGCAATTCTTGAATAGTCGACATAATTGCCGTCTCCTCTTGCATACGGTTGGGATAGGCGATTATTACTGGTTTTACACCCGTTTTCAAAAATTGAGGATGTTGGGCAATGATATTTTTATCGACTTTTAATTCCCGTGAAATCCGCTTTTGATTTTTATCTATTAAGACTTTGGCTACATCCAAAATAGCTTGAGAAGAACGGTAATTATTTTTCAGAAAAACTACTTTTAGATATTCTTCGTATTGCTGATGAAAATCTACTAGGTTTTTTAACCTAGCACCTTGAAATTCGTAAATAGATTGGTCATCATCGCCTACAATAAAAACGTTCGGATTGACCCAATAAGTCACTAATTGCTGTAAAATTTTATTCTGTGCACCACTTGTGTCTTGGTATTCATCGACTAAAAGATATAAGTATTGTTCTTGATAAAATCGCAATAATTTTTCAAACCTGCCAAATTCCCGAATCACCCACAGTAACATATCTTCGTAATCGTACCGTCTATTACTTTGCAAAAGTCGGACGTAATCGTCAAAAAGACTGGCTGCCGACCATAAGCGTTCCATTTTTTCCGTCTCTTTTTTCAATTTGCCTTCTTTGACTTCGCCCCGCTCGTATCGTCCCGCTTTTCTTTGGTAAATATACTCCTGCCTTTTTGGTAACTCCGCTAGATAAGTTTTGATATTTTGATGAAGGAAAGCCTCTGTCCAATTCTCCTTTTTTATCATCTGAAAAAGGTTATGTAAATGTTTTTCGTAAAAATAAATATCCCTCCGACCTCTTTTCAAAGGATGGTCTAAAGGCAAGACATCTATCATTTTTCGAATAAATTCTACCCGCTCTAAATCGCTAAGTGGCTCTAGTTTTTGAATCCCAAATAACTCTAAATTTTCTTGGATGACTTTATTACAGAAAGAGTGAAAGGTGTAAATGTGCACATTATGTGCAGCTGGACCAATAAATTGCAATAAGCGTTCTCGCATGGCATGCGCCCCCGCATCCGTAAAGGTCAGACATAATATATTAAAAGGCTGAGTATCCGTCTCCGCTAAAATGCGACCAATTCTAGCAGATAGAATATGGGTCTTCCCTGTTCCTGGTCCCGCCACCACTAAAACAGGCCCTTCTATCTGTTCAACTGCTATCCGCTGTTGCTCATTTAGACGGTCTAATTCCTTTTGGAAATTATGATGATATTGGGTTGCTCGTTTCTCTGCCATACTTGGCGCAAATTACGATAAACCACTAAAATAAAAAAGGCGATTGTTGACAACAATCGTCTTTTTTATATTTAAAATAAATTGATTTTAAATTTTCACAAATCGTTGTAAAAATTCTTTTCTTTTATTTCTTGAAACGCTTAATTCTTCTCCATTAGACATCAGTACACAACTATGGTTATCATTAACATAACGCACTAAATGTTGCAAATTTATCAAATGGGAATCGTGAATTCGCACAAAAGTATTACTCGGTAAAGCCTGTTCTACTTTTTTCAAATGTTTGGAGACCGTTACTTTCCGACCACCTTTCAAATACACATTCGTATAAGAATTTTCTGCTAAACAGTATAAAATATCCGTTTTCTTGACAAAAACTAAACCTGTAGAGGTCGTTAATGCAACACTTGGATAATCTTCAACATAATAAGGTATTGTTGTTCCAATATCTGGATTAGCAGAAGTCAAACTATCATTCATCTTTGGGGTATTTTAGGGTTATAAGCAGTTTTCGCATAGATAGATAGGATAAAAAACGTTATCTATTTACGCAATTTTACAAAAAATAAAAACAATTTCATTTTTTCTAACAGCCTTTAACTTATGAAATTATTACGTATAAATTCTAATTAATATAGGTCTATTTTATATTGAAACTGAACAGCCAGAAAGAATTTTCTTTCTGGCTGTTGGTAAGTTTTCCCCATAGTTCATTCTTTCCTAATAGCTAGTGGTTTACGCATGAAATAGGTAACAGTTTTTAATTCTTGCAATAAGTTGATTGTTAGCTACTTAAATCTACTGCT
>JBGCFJ010000249.1:0-3751 GCA_045106885.1 Saprospiraceae bacterium | reverse complement strand
ACCAAAAACATCCTAATGAACCACTCAAAATTAGTGATGCCCAACGATAAAGTCTCAAAAATTATCAGCCTTGCTTTTTTAGCATTTATTTTACTCAATTTTCCAATCATTGGTCTTTTGGGAAAGGGAATTTTTATACTCGGATTTCCCCTACTATATCTTTATATTTTTGTAGTTTGGCTTGGGTTAATCATTACCTTGGCTATAATTTTAAGAAAAAGAAATATAGAAAACTAAGAAGTCCTACTCCTTATGACGACAGGCATTGTTCTTTTCATTTCCATTCTGTATATTTTTTTCCTGTTTTGGATTGCCTCTTATGCAGAAAAAAAATCCTTTGGTGGTGGGAGCATCATCAACAATCCCTATATTTATTCCCTATCTCTTGGTGTTTATTGTACTGCTTGGACTTTTTTTGGAAGTGTTGGACGAGCGTCCACTACAGGATTAGGCTTTCTACCTATTTATTTGGGACCTACCTTAATTGCTCCATTTTGGGTTTTATTATTGAAAAAAATGATTGTCATCAGCAAATCACAGAGAATTACTTCTATTGCTGATTTTATTTCTTCCCGTTATGGCAAAAGTACCAATTTGGGCATACTAGCCACCTTAATAGCCGTATTTGGCATTATCCCCTATATTTCTATACAATTAAAAGCCATTAGCTTAGGCTTTGATATATTGGCAACCGAAGAAGATTTTATTGGTCGATGGTTAGATAATTCGGCTTTCTATCGAGACAAAACTTTAATGATAACCATTATTCTGGCGGTTTTTACCTTACTTTTTGGTAGTAGAAAATTAGACCCTAATGAACGGCATGAAGGATTAGTCGCATCGGTAGCTTTTGAATCCCTTATCAAATTAACTGCTTTTTTAGCCATTGGAATTTATGTGACTTATGGTATTTACAATGGTTTTGGGGATGTTTTTGAATTGGCTTATGATAAAGAGCAATTACAACGATTATTTTATTTAGAATCAGCGGGTATCAATAGTGTTTCTTGGACTTGGCTGATTATCTTATCCATGTTTGCTGTCCTCTTTTTACCTCGACAATTTCATTTAGCGGTGGTAGAAAATACCAATCCCGATTTTGTGAAAAAAGCGGCTTGGCTCTTCCCTTTATACCTCTTTTTAATTTGCCTTTTTGTATTGCCCATAGCTTTTGGGGGTTTGATGCACTTTCCTGATGGGCTGGTTGAACCCGATTCTTTTGTGTTGAGTTTGCCCATGTTCTATGACCATGACATCTTAGCCTTATTCGTTTTTATAGGTGGTTTATCCGCAGCAACTAGTATGGTTATAGTAGCGGTTATTGCGTTAAGTATTATGATTAGCAATAACCTTATCATGCCTTTTTTATTAAAATCTTCAGTTGTCAAGGAACGCTATGTCAAGGATGTTTCTAAACGTTTATTAGGTATTAGAAGGGTGAGTATGGTGGTAGTTTTACTATTGGCTTACGGTTACTTTAAATCTGTAGGCAAAGATTATTCTTTAGTATCTATCGGCTTAATTTCCTTTACCGCAGTTGCTCAATTTGCACCTGTCATCATCGGTGGCTTATATTGGAAACGGGCGACCAAAGCAGGTGCTTTAGCCGCTTTATCAATTGGTTTCTTGATTTGGTTATTTACTTTACCGATACCAACTTTAGCAGAAACAGGCGCTATCTCTGCTGATTTTATCGAAAACGGTTTATTTGGTTGGTCCTTATTAAAACCTTATGCGCTATTCGGTTTGGAAGGGTATGACCAGATTTCTCATGCTGCTTTTTGGAGTTTATTATTTAATCTAAGTGCTTATGTCTTGGTTTCTTTGAATACCAAACCCAGCCAATTGGAAATTACTCAAGCAGATTTATTTGTAGATATTTATAAATATGGCGAAACGACCAACGAATATACAGTTATCAAACGGAAAGCTCGATTAAAAGACATCACTACTCTCATGAGACGTTTCTTGGGAAAAAGAAGAGCCAATATCTTATTGAGAAAATACGAAAAAAAGCATGCGCTAGATTTTGCTACAGAAACAATGGCAAGCGCTGATTTGGTGAATTATGCTGAAAAACATATTACAGGCGCATTGGGGGCAGCATCCGCCAAAGTAGTGATTGGTTCAATCGTCAAAGAAGAACCGATTAGCTTAGAAGAAATGTTAAAAGTACTAGACCAAACACAGGAGGCGATTCAATACAGCAAAGACTTAGAGGCAAAATCTAGTGAATTACAAGCGACCACCATCCAACTCAAACAAGCCAATGAGCAACTCAAAGAATTAGACCGCCTAAAAGCCAATTTTATTACAACCGTCACCCATGAATTGAGGACACCGATTACCTCCATGAAGGCTTTGTCCAAAATCTTATTGGACAACCCTCAATTACCCCATGACCAACAGTCAGAGTTTTTAGCCATTGTGGTTAGCGAAAGCGAACGGATTACCCGTTTAATTAATCAAGTGTTAGATTTGGAGAAAATCCAATCAGCTCATCTAACTTGGGAAACCGAAAAAGTATCCTTAAACGAAGTCATCGAAGGAGCAACCGTAGGCTTTAGCCAAAGTCTGCGGCTTAAAAATATTAACCTATCCCTCGCTGTACCCAGTAAACCTATTATTGTCAATGGCAATAAAGACAGACTCGTCCAAGTGTTAGTCAATCTTATTGCCAATGCCATTAAATTTGTTCCTGCCGAAAATGGAAAAATAACCATTTACCTTCGTACCAAAGAGGGGCAAGCCTTTCTAAAAGTAAAAGATAATGGCATCGGTATCAGCGAAAAAGACCAACGCACTATTTTTGACCAGTTTACACAAGTAAGTGATGCCAAATTGGGTAAGCCAAAAGGAAGTGGTTTGGGTTTGCATATTTCTAAGCAGATTATTGAGCAGCATGGTGGGGCTATTTCGGTGACAAGTGCGGTTGGGAAAGGGGCTGTTTTTTTGGTGGAGTTGCCTGTTTGTTAAAACAAATAAGCAATAAAATTGTATAAACTATAGTTTATCTCTACATTTACCAAATAAATGCAAATATTAAAATAAGAAAAAATGATTGAAGAATTCAGTTTTGGCAATTTTTGGTCTTTCAAAGATATTCAAACGTTGAATTTGTCAGCCGCCAAAATTAAGTCAAAAAATCCAGAGATTGATAGTACAAATGTCATTACAATTAATGATAAATTATCTCTTTTAAAATCTAAGGCTATTTATGGTGCGAATGCCAGTGGGAAAAGCAATGTGATTCAAGCTTTAATTACTTTCAGACAAATTATTAAGAACTCTATAAAAGATGAAAAAATATTAAAATACACAATTGTACCTTTTCTATTATCTACTGAAACTGAAAAGGAACCTACGTTTTTTCAACTTATCTTCAGATATAAAAATATCAGATATAGATATGGATTTGAAGTAGATTCAGAAGAATTTAAGAGTGAGTGGTTATATGCAACTCCTAATATTCGAGAAATTCCATTATTTATTAGAGAGAATAATAAGATTATTGATATTAGTGAAAAACATTATTTAGAAGGATTTAAATTAATATCACTCATTGATGAAGGTGATAAATTTGACAATGAAATTTTTAGAAATAATTTTCTTTTCTTATCTACAGTCGCCTCATTTGGATTTGGAAAATTATCAAAAAAATTAATTAATTCCATTTATAGCATTTTAATTGTTAATGGTCTTGGGGATAAAAACATGTTTGATATAGCTAGTTCATCTCTTGAAAATAGAG
>JBGCFJ010000248.1:0-1333 GCA_045106885.1 Saprospiraceae bacterium | reverse complement strand
TCAAAGGCTTTTTTAATAGCCATAATGGCAACACTTTGAGCTTCCAAGTAATCTTCTTGGGCAGTAATGTTTTTCCAAAACCTGATAGTAAAGTCTATTGAACTACCACCAAAGCTTTTGTAAAAAAGTTGAATCGGTTTAGTCTCTCTTATATCTAAACCACTATCCTCAATGGCTTTAATAGCCACTTTTTTCACTTTTTCTAAATCATCTCCGTAAGCAACACCACAATTAACATCTATTCTTCGACGACCATTGTGGGAAAAATTAATTAATGGATTTTGTAGCACCTCTTTGTTAGGTATAATAATTTCTTGTCCTTGAGGAGATAAAATAACCGTCGAACGCAAATTTATTTTTTGAATTTTACCAAAATAGCTATTCGTTTCTACTAAGTCTCCGATTTCATAATAATCACGCACACTCATCAATACGCCTGAGAAAAGATTAACTAACGGGTCTTGTAAAGCTAAACCAACCGCCAAACCTGCTACTCCTGCTGTACCTAACAAGGCGGTCAATGCATCACTCAAATCCAAAATATTCAAAATAACGAATAAGGAAACAATCATAAACACCGCTACCAACATATTAGACAGCAAACCTGTAACCGTCTTATTCGCACTTGTTTTTGCGAGTCCTTTTTGAGCTACATTTTTAAGATTTCTAGCGATAAAGATAGAAATTGCCAATACGATAGCTGCAAGGATAAAATTGGGCAGCCCCAAAACAATGCTATCTAACCAGCCTTCTAATTTTGCTACTAACTTCTTAAAGGAATCACTAAACTGGTCAAACATATAGGCTATTTTTATTGAATAATTTTTTGCGTTCCTAAAACGGGCGAAGGTCTGATATGTTCAATTAGGACACCCAGTTCGGGGACTTGACATCGACTATCTAAACTAGTTCAGGGCAATAAATTTGATTTACCGCCCTTTTTAGTTCATTCTTAGTAACGACGAAAGAATAAGTTGGTCATCTGGACGAGATTATTTTGTACTCAGTTTTTCTTAAAAAATCCTTGCATAGCATCGCTATGGAAGTATTTTTTAAGGAGAAATGAGGGCAAAAGAAACCGTCCTAGATGTTCAAGTTATTTTTTTGCCGTTACTTAGTAGCAATGACGACCACAGAATCTTCAGTAGTAACCGTTTTAGGAGTAAGTCCATCTGGTTCAATTATGATAGATTTGGGCATACCCTCCATTATTTTACAAGAAGCACAGGTTGCAAAAATTACTAGAACTAAGGCACAAAAGGCCCCTATTCTCAAGAGTGGGAATTTCATGCTTAAATATTTTTGACAAAAAAATAATGAATGCTACAATCAG
>JBGCFJ010000247.1:0-7224 GCA_045106885.1 Saprospiraceae bacterium | reverse complement strand
CATATCTTCTGCTTCGTTATTGTTTTGATAAATGACTTTTTCGACTATTTTTTCTACAGGTACTTCTACAAATTTTTCAACTTCCACTATTCGCTCTACGACCTTTTCAACTTCTTTAATGACTGGTTTTTCAACAACAGTTGTACCACCGCCTTGGATTCTAAATCCATCATTCATTACATCTGTATATGCTTTCTTCGTTGGCGCACTTACGTAATTATGACCGCCTAATTTGACATTTAATTTAGTCACTTTAGCGTCCGCTTTAGCAGGCTTTTTGTAAATATCAATTTCATTCAATGCCACACCAATCACTCTTAATTGAGTCGCTGCTTGCCGCAATTGTAAATCACTATTTTTTCTAGCATTCGCATTTAAAGCAACTGCTTGAAAATCTTGTCCTTTTAAAATATTTTTCACCAAATTCGTCAACACGCCTTTAGGTCCAAATTCTACAAAGATTCGTGCCCCCGCTTGGTACATATTTTCAATCTGATTTTTAAACAAAACAGGTTTTAAAATATGTCCTTGTAAAATATTTTGAATAGCTGCCGTATCATTTGGATAAGCCGTACTTGTGGTATTGGAATAAACAGGAATTTGAGGACTGTTGAATTTTTGATTGGCAACAAAAGCAGCAAATGGCTTTTGTGCATGTCCAACAAATTCCGTGTGGAAGGCTGCCGAAACTGGTAATGGAACAACGGAGAAACCATTATTTTTCAAAGCAATCGTTGCATTTTCAATCGCTGCATTACTACCGCCTAAAATAACTTGATTGGTAGAATTTACATTGGCAATCGTGACGCCTTGCAAACTTTTAATCGCCTGCTCAACTTGTGCCAATGGCGCTTTTACAGCTAACATAGTTCCCGTTTCTGCATTTGGATTGGTTGCTGCCATCGCTGCGCCTCTTGCTTTAGCCAACGCTAAAAAAGTCGCATCATCATACACACCAGCCGCCCATAATGCGGTCAACTCTCCGAAACTATGTCCAGCGGTAAAGTCTGACTTAAAGCCAGATTGCTGCAATATTTTATATAAGCCCATACTCAACGTACCAATGGCAGGTTGCGCATTTTGGGTTTTAGTTAAATTAAGTTGTTGTGCTTTTTCAGCCGCTTTATTAAAGACTGGAATTGGGAAAATCGTTTTGGTTATTTTTTCCTTGCCTTCTTTTTCAAAGGCAGCATCTATCTGAGCAAAGGCAGTCAACATTGGTGGAAATGCATTGGTAATTTCTTTCCCCATGCCCACATATTGGGAGCCTTGCCCAGAAAATAACGCTACTACTTTTGTATCGGCTTTTACGCCGTTTGCCCTATAGTAAATTCCTTTTGGATGTTCCCAGTTGGCTGCTCCTTTTTGTAAATTTTGAATAGCAATTGTTAAAAAGGCTTTACATTCTTCCGCATCTGTTGTCACAAAACCTAGTCTAGCCTGATTCGCTGCAATTGCTCCTTTATTACTACTGCCTACTAACGTTTTAAATGCCTTTTCGCCTTCCTTTTCAATGCTTTGTAAGCCATTTTGGCAAATCGTCAATAATTCAGCAGGGGTATTTGCATTTAGCAAAATGCTATGATACGGTTGGTGAATTCGATAAGTCGATTGTTGCGATTTAGTATATTCTTCCATCGCAATGTGAACATTAATACCACCAAATCCGAAAGCAGATACACTTGCTCGTCGAGGTGTTTGACCACGCATCCAAGGTCTAGCAGCGGTATTAATATAAATCGCTGAATTTTCAATATCAAACTTGGAATTCGGTTGCTCTACATTAATCGTTGGTGGCAATACTTTATGGTGTAAAGCCAAAATCGTTTTAATAATTCCTGCTGCGCCTGCTGCTGCTTTGGTATGTCCAATTTGCGATTTAACAGAACCTAATGCGATATGCTGCTTATTAGGATTGTCCTTTCCAAACACCATTTGCATGGAATTAAATTCAGTCGGGTCACCTGCACCTGTTCCTGTTCCATGTGCTTCTAATAGTCCAACCGTTTTAGGGTCAAAACCTGCTTCTTCATAAGCTCTTTCGATTGCCATTGCCTGTCCAGAAGACCGAGGTGCATAAACAGATTTAAATCGTCCATCACTTGACGTTCCAATCCCTTTAATTACGGCATAGATTTGGTCGCCATCTCTTTCGGCATCTTCTAACCTTTTCAAAACAATCATTCCCAATCCTTCCCCAATCAACATCCCATCCGCTTTATCACTAAAAGGGCTGATATTTCCAGATTTAGAGAAAGCAGGTGTCTTAGAAAAAGACATATACATAAATGGTGAATTATCCGTATCGACGCCACCAGTTAACATCATATCTGCTCGTCCTTCTACCAATTCACTTAATGCCATTTTGATAGCACTCAAAGAAGCCGCACAAGCCGCATCTACCACAGAATTAATTCCTCCAAGGTCAAAACGATTCGTAATTCTACCAGAAATAACATTACCCAATAAGCCAGGAAAAGAATTTTCATTCCAACCTACATAAGCTTTCTTCATCTTGTCCACAATTCTAGGAATATCATCTTCCGCTATTCCACTCGCTCTTAAAGCTTTCTCCCAAATTGGATATTGCAACCGAGCAATCAATGGCGTAATCAATTTCTGACCACCACCGACACCTAACAATACGCCCGTTTTATCTTTTAATTCCCTAGTCATTTTAGGGTTCTTCTGTCCATAACCCGCATCTTCCAAAGCATCTCTTGCCGCTACCAATGCCAACAATTGAGAAGCATCTGTTACTTCTAAAATATTTGGTGGCAAACCAAACTCCATTGGATTAAAATCAATATCTGGCAAAAAACCACCTCTTTTACAATAGGTCTTATCAGGCGCCCTCATATCAGGGTCATAATAATCTTCAATCGCCCAACGATTGGCAGGCACATCGGTAATACTATCCTTTGCTTGAATGATATTCGTCCAAAATTCTTCTACGTTTTTGGCATCTGCGAAAAGTGCAGACATTCCAATCACGGCAACGGGGGTTTTTCTAAGCGAATTATTAAGATTCATAGTTCTATTTTAGAAGTCAGACCATTTCATTGTCAGACCATAAATTTCATTTATTGTCAGATGTCAGATGAGTCTCGATTATTTCCTAGTTTTCGATAAACCATCTGACAGCGTAGCGGTCTGACAGAAAATTTGGCAGCCCGTCCCTTCGGGTTCGGAATTACCATTCCTCATGGTCTGACCTCTGACTTATCTTAAAGCGTTACTCTAAATAACTCTTCTTGCATTTCTAATATTTCCAAACCTTTTGTGGTACAAACTCCTTTCATGTAAGGAATTAAAATACCAAAAGTCAGGCGTTCTTTACTAAATTCTTCAACTGGAAATTGCCTTGTGTCTTTTAGCAATTTAAGCATATTTAACACCGTCTTTACGGTCACTTCTACATCTACGTCCTTATCAAAAATGCCTTCTGCTATCCCCCAATGCGCTAAATCTTCAAATATTTTATGGGCAAAATTCCCTGTATTTCTGTAAGATTCGTTGAGTAAACCAGGGTAATAATGCAAAATGTCATTGAAGAAATTGGGATTCACTACATTGGCTCGTCTAATAATTTGCTGTAATAAGTTACCCATTGCAGCAATCGCATTTTCTGAGTCCGCTATAATCGCCTCATTCTCTGTCTTCACCTTTTCATGATAGACTGCTAAACATGCTTTCAGCAAAGCCGTCTTATCTGGAAAATGTTTATAAACCGTTCGTTTTGAGGTGTGTAACTCCTTCACGATGCGGTTTATCGTCACCGATTTTACCCCATTTTTCAGGAATAATTTGGTGGCAATGTGTATTATTCTTTCTTGTTGGGTTATCATAATTTCGTGAGCTAATATCCCTTCTCTTTATTAAAAAACAGCCTCTCAAATACTAGTGGTAATATTTTTGTTTCAATAGTACCACACAAAGAACAGTATTTTTTCTGAATTTGTTGTCATGGATTAAAAAAATTAACATAAAAGAAAGGAAATATTATTTTAACAAATATTTTGTGTTTTATTTTTAAATTTATAAAACAATTAATTAAATTTGTGGCACTTCTTATTATCACAAAATTTTATTGGCTTATTTTTCTTGAATGACTATTTTAAAATAGGATGACCTATTTCTATTTTAGTGGTTTAGGGAAAATTAAGGGTATTGAAAACTAGTATAGATTCAATGGCAAATCGCTCTATTTGAATGAGAGAACAAAGTGATAAATCCTCAATAGCCACACATAACGCTGAAAGAGTTAAACACGAATAACCCCGTATCTAAAATGCGAGGGCAAGGTGATGAACTACGCCTACAATGCTACAACTCTGAAAGAGTTAAACACGAATAACCTCGTATGCAAATGCGGGGGCAAGGTGATAAACTACGCCTACAATGCCACAACTCTGAAAGAGTTGAACATGAATAATAATTACTCGTTTTCATAAATTAAAACATAAAACTTTGAGTACCTACACACAAATAATCTATCAAATCGTTTTCAGTACAAAAGGAAGAAAACGCACTTTACAGAAAGAAAACCGAGCTGCCCTATTCAAATGTATTTGGGGTATTCTGAAAAATAAAAAATGCCATTTATATCGAATTGGTGGAGTGGAAGACCATTTACATATTGTCACGCATATACATCCAATGATTGCCTTGGGCAAGTTAGTGAAAGATATAAAATTAGGGGCTACTTCATATATAAAAGAAGAGAATCTATTTATCAATTTTGGTGGCTGGCAAGAAGGCTATGCTGCTTTCACCTATTCCATTGATGCAAAAGATAATTTGATTGAATATGTAAAAAATCAAGAAGCACACCATCAAACAAAGACCTTTAAAGAGGAATTAATTGAACTTTTGGAAGAACATAAAATTCCTTTCGAGGAGAAGTATCTTTTGTAGCATATTGTTCACGTTCAACTCTTCCAGAGTTAGGAGGGTTAGAACATTATTATATAGCTCACCCCCGCATTTGCATACGGGGTTATTTACGTTCAACTCTTCCAGAGTTAGGAAGGTTAGTCTTGCCAACACTTTCCTTGCCGCTTGATTTGGGATTAGCGAGAAAGGTATTAGCGCAATCTTTGGATAATATTTCTACGGATTATCAAACCCAATTTAACACCCATAAAGCCCATTTAAAAATGGGGAATAAAACCGAAGAATGGCTGCAACAAGGTTTTGCAGCAGCCTACGAAGAGAAGTGTCCATTCTGCTTGCAAAAAATGGAGGATAACCTTGAAATTTTGCAAGCTTATCAGCAATATTTTAATGCCACTTACAAACAGCTAATTGCCGATATTAACACTATTCATTCCGCATTGACGGCTTTTAATTTAGAGGCTATTTTATTACAAATAGAAAATAATCTGACGATTAATTGGGGACTTATTGAATTCTGGAAAACTTATTTAGCAAAAGCGCCTACCCTCTTACCTATCTCAGAAGAAAAGCCTTTATTATTAGCCGCTTTTAAAAAAATCAAGCAGCTTTTTGAGCAAAAAATGAGCAATCCTATAGAAGCATTGGCAATAAGTGATTTAACCGCTTATGAAATCATTTTTACCGAATTAGTGACGACGCAGGAATAAATTGAGCCATATTACTTGTTCTTATTTCCTGCTAAGAAGACTTAAAAAAGCCTTATGTAGCTTGGCTAGATGCGGGTTTTTAAGCGCCTTTAGAAGAAAAAATAACTGCGTAATCTGGCACACTTTATTTCTACCTCGTCACTTAGCAGAGAAAATGGCAGGAATGAATGCCTTGATTCAAAATTATAATGATAGTATTGAAGCTATGAAAGCACACGAAGATGCCGATGTGCAGAGAATCGAACAAGAGTTAAAAGAATTACGCGCTATCCAAAGGCGAAGTGAGCCAGCAATTGTTGAACATTGTAATAATTTACTAAAATATACAACTGCCATTGCTAATTTAAAGACCCAAAATGAAGCCAAGAAACAGGAACTCAATCAATTTAAAGGTATTGTCTTCAACTCCTATTTAAGCATTATCAATCGACATCTAAAACATTTTGCGCCTTACCTCCATTTGCGAAAATTGACAAGTGGTTATATGGGAAGTAGTACCGAACCTGTGGTCAAATTTGCCCTTTGTATTAATGGAAGATAAGTCGTTCACAAAGAAAAGGCAGAGCGTCCTTCGATGAAATATTCGCTGAGTGAAGGGGATAAAAATGCATTGGCTTTGGCATTTTTTTTAGCGAAATTAGAGGCAGATGAAAATTTACAAAATAAAATTATCGTCTTTGATGATACCGTTTCTAATTTCGACCGAAACCGTTTGTCTAAACTCTTAAATCAATTGATTACCTTTGGGCAAAAAGCTCGGCAGTTATTCTTTTTGACACATAATCTACGTTTGGGACAGGAATTTATTAAACGATTGGAAAAAGAGCAATTACCCATTACGCAAAGTCAATTACAATTTTTTGGAGCAACGATGAATCTGGTTAAATTTCCTTAAAAATCGAATATTACAGCCCTTAAATAGTAAAAGTAAAAACATGAATCTTAATTATCTCGCCTTTTTTCTAATTGCTTTTATCCCTTTAATCATCGCTGCTTTTTGGTATCATCCTAAGTCTATCGTCGTTAAATGGGCACAAATGGATGATTTAATCAATCCATTAACCCTACGCCCTTTACAGGTTATTTGGGCATTTTTATTAAGTTTTACTTTGGTTTATGGTTACATCAATTTAACGATTCATCAAATGGGCTTTTATGAATTATTCTTTACAGACATCATGCTAGGTAGTGAAGAAGCTAAACAAATTACGGTTGATTTCTTAGCCAAATATGGACAGAAATATCGGAACTTTGGACATGGTGTTTTTCATGGAGCGCTTAATGCTTTTCTTTTTGCCTTGCCATTCGTTGGTTTACAGGCTTTACTAAACAATAAAAAAACGAAGTATGTCCTATTTCATTTTTCGTATTGGCTTTTGACAAGTATGATTATTGGAGGGCTAATTTCGGAGTTTGTTTAAAATTGAAAATTATTGATTGTAACAGATTGCGGTGATTCATCCAAATACCCCCTTTAGGGCAGGGGCGATTGGTTCTAAAAAATGGAGACTGCTGGTGAGGACATTTTGTCCGCAACCTCTATACTGCTCGCCTCTGGCGAGCGTTTTATGTACTAATACTCGCCAGAGGCGAGCTAATATAGGTTGCGGACTGCAAG
>JBGCFJ010000246.1:0-2127 GCA_045106885.1 Saprospiraceae bacterium | reverse complement strand
CGAATGTTGAGAAGATTGAGCAGTTAAATATCTTTGATAGGTGGGGGAATTTAATTTATGAGCAACATGATTTTTTAGCCAATCAAATTACTGAAGGATGGGATGGAAAAAGCAATAATCAACAAATTGAACAAGGCACTTATCTCTATCAAGCTATTGTTCTATTCGTAAATGGTGAAAGGAAAACGGTGGCAGGTGATGTTTTTTTATTACGATAATCATTCTTACTCAATAGCTCTTATTCCAAAATAAATCGGAAGAAAAGTCCTTCCAGAACTGTAAGTGCTGGAAGGAGTAAGAGGATATTTATTTTTGCTTAAAATACCGAATATAGTCAACTTCCATTTGCTGAGGAAAAACAGTTGTATCATCAGGACGACCAGGCCAATTACCACCTACAGCTACGTTAAAAATCATGTAGAAAGGCTGATTAAAAGGATATAATTCACCTTGAGTAGTGGAGGTAGAGATAGAGTGTATTTTTATCTCATCCATATACCAGGCCATTTCGTTGAGTTCCCAAATTAGACTGAATACATGAAATTTTTCACTAAATTTTTCATTAATACTGTACGAAGCGGTATTAAATTTATTCTGTCCACCTTGTGGTCCCCAATGGGCGGTGCCGTGAGTGGTTTTGGGTTCGTGACCGACTAATTCCATAATATCAATTTCCCCACACGCGGGCCAACCAACCACATCAATATTTTGACCCAACATCCATAATGCAGGCCAAAGCCCCTGTCCTTCGGGTAATTTAGCTCGAATATCAATTCGACCATATTGAAAGCGTTGCTTGTCTTTGGTATGAATTTTAGCAGAAGTAAAATTATTTGTATCGTCTTTTAAGGCACGCATAATTAATTTTCCATCTTTCACAAATATATTTTCGGCTTTGTCTGTGAACAATTGTAGCTCATTATTTCCCCAACCACAAAGGTCTGGGCAACCGTCTCCTAAATCATAATTATAAAAATCGGGATTCAAGGTCGCTTCGGAAAACTCATCTGACCATTCTAAATTATATCCAAAATGACTAGTGGCTGTTTCATAGCCTGATTCATTATAAATAGGGTCGTCATTATCTCTAATCAATCCTGTGGCAGTTGCCTTGCCAATCGTCGCATTGGTGGCTTCTGTTAAGGTAATTGAAAATTCCTCTTCCACTTCTTTAATTTCATCATCAATAATGGCAATAGAAATAATGCCTGATCGACTACCTACGGGGATTTCAATAGTGCCACTAGTTGCCGTAAAATCTGAGTCGGGAGTTGCCGTAATCCCTGCAACGGAATAGGAAGCTATAATTTCGGTTTCTACTACCGCTTTTGCGCTTACTGTAAATTCCAACATAGATACACCAGCCCCTTCTATTGTCGTTCCATCAGAAATGTTGATTTCTGTTGAATTAGTAGGTGTTGGAACTTCAGTATTAGAATCGCCACAAGCAAAACAACCTAGTATAAAGATTATTAGTAAATTCATTGGTTTTTGCATAATTTATGTTTTTGGTTAACAGTATAGAGGGACTTCAGTTTCTCGAAAAACTAAGTATAACTCGAATCGCTATATTTAGTATTTCAAGTTGTATAAGAAAACCCTTTTGGAGTATCATTTATCAATTACAAATATATTAAAAACCCTAAAGTAATTGATTGTAAAAATGGTTGGAGCAAAGCACTTAACTATATCTTTACGATAATCAGACAATTTACCCTCTTTTTAATCACATTTTTTTCTTTTTTATTAAAAAATCGTACATTCGAGACTAACTAGAAGGATTGAATTAAAGAAGGATTGAAGGTAAGAAGTGTTCGATATTTAATTAATTATACTCAACTTATGAAAAGACGAGAAGCCATCCAAAATATCTTTTTATTATCCGCAGGTTTAGCTTTATTGCCGAACTGTCAAATGGAAGAAAAAGGCCCTGTTTATGCCAATGTACCATTAGAAAAAGGGCAAAGGACTTTGATGAATTTGTTAACTAATGCCATCTTGCCAAGAGCAGGAACAGAAATAACTACACCAGAAAGTACCACAGATTTTATTCTAACCATGCTGAATGATTGTACTGCTCCAGAAGATATTCAAGCCTATTTATTAGGAATGAAAGAATTTCAAATA
>JBGCFJ010000245.1:0-7295 GCA_045106885.1 Saprospiraceae bacterium | reverse complement strand
ATAATATAATAACTAAATACTTGCTCTATCTTTGTGCAAAGTAGTCAGTCCAAATTGTTTGGCATAAAAAAATAGTCACTTATGTATAAAAAAAATAAATCAGTACTTTCTAAAATATTACCTCAAACACGGAAAAACGGTTTTCAAAATATCATTGATGGACAAACGATAGCTGCACAATCAGGGGCTACTTTTGAAAACCATTCTCCTGTCGATGGAGAATTTATAGGAAATGTGGCTAAATCTGATGCAGCAGATATTGATATAGCTGCTAAAGCGGCAGCCGAGGCTTTTAAGACTTGGCGAAAAATGCCCCACAAAGAGCGAAGAGATATACTATATGCGATTGCGGATAAAATTGAGGCGCATGCAACAGAAATTGCCGTATTGGAAAGCTATGATACAGGGCAACCGATTCGCTTTATGAAAAAAGCGGCAATCAGGGGAGCAGCCAATTTTAAATATTTTGCGGATAAGGTCATTGATGCCCCTAATGGATTGTCCACACCAGATACCAATCATTTAAACTTTACCGTTCGCCAACCTATTGGTCCAGTTGGAATAATCACTCCGTGGAATGCACCTTTTATGTTAGCAACTTGGAAGATTGCCCCAGCATTGGCAGCAGGTTGTACGGTCGTTCATAAACCTGCTGAACTAAGCCCAGCAAGTGCGACTTTATTGTGTCGATTAGCACATGAGGCAGGCTTGCCGAAAGGTGTTTGGAATATGGTACATGGGTTTGGAGAATCAGCAGGAAAAGCATTAACAGAACACGAAGCAATTAAAGCGATAGCCTTTATTGGAGAAACCTCTACGGGTAGTATGATAATGCAACAAGGTGCGCCGACTTTAAAACGGGTGCATTTAGAATTAGGCGGTCAAAATCCAACGATTATTTTTGAGGATGCAGATTTAGAACGAGCAACGGATGCAGCAATTTTCATGAAGTATAGTCTAAACGGAGAAAGATGTACTTCTGGTAGTCGCTTATTATTACAACGGTCTATTTATGATAAAGTGGTCAAAAATCTTATCAAAAGAGTTGCCAATATCAAGGTAGGGGATCCTTTAGACCCTGCCACAGAGATTGGTCCAATGATTCATGCATCCCACCAAAGTAAAGTGATTAGCTATGGAGAAATTGGTCAACAGGATGGTGCAAAATTAGTAGTCGGTGGTGGAAAACCTGTTGGAAAAGGCTGTTATGTAAATCCAACTTTATTTGTGGATGCTACCAAAGATATGCGTATCTCCCAAGAAGAAGTCTTTGGCCCTTTCTTGACGGTTATCCCTTTCGATACCGAAGAAGAGGCAGTTGAAATTGCGAATTCAGTTAAGTATGGGTTAACTGCTTATGTCTGGACAAAAGATAGCGCAAGAGGGCATCGAATGGCACTCAATGTGGAGTCAGGAATGGTTTGGATTAACTCTCAAAATGTTCGGCATTTACCAACTCCTTTTGGCGGTGTAAAATATAGTGGCATCGGTCGAGATGGGGGGGAATATAGTTTCGATTTTTATATGGAGACAAAGAATATTTCTGTTGCCTTGGGTGACCACCCAATTCCTAAGTTGGGGGCTTAAAATGAGTAGATGATAAAATGGGTAAATGAATAAATGTTGGTCAATCGCCCACATTTACTCATCCTCTCATTTGCTAATTTACTCATTCAACTATTTACTCATTCTCTCATTTACTAATTTACTCATTTACTCATTTATCATGGCAATTAAACCACATAACTTCAACCTCCCTTTCAATATCCAAAGATGTAGTCACGTACATTGTACCGTAAAAGATTTAGACGCCTCTCGTAAATTCTATGTAGATATTATGGGATTTATAGAAACAGAAAGAACAAAAGATACCATTTATCTAAGAGGCTTAGAAGAGCGAAATCATCATTGCTATGTATTGCAACAAGGAGAAAAAGCAGAGGTATTAGCATTAGGATTCAAAGTAGGTTTTGATAAAGATTTGGATGCTTTAGCATTGCATTTTAAAAGCTTAAATTTACCCGCTAAATGGGTAAAAAGACATGGAGAAGAAAGAACTTTAGCCGTCAGTACCCCACTCGGTTTGCCAATGGAATTTCATGCAAAACAAACGAGAGTACCTACGTTAATGCGAGATTATATTCATTATAAAGGGTTAGCACCTCTTAGATTTGACCATATCAATTGTTTCACGCCTAATTGTCAAACGACTTATGATTTTATGATTGAGCAATTAGGGTTCCGTTTAACGGAATATACTTTAACGGAAAAAGGAGATATGTGGGCAGCGTGGACCCATCGAAAAGGGAATGTACACGATATGGCCTTAACCAACGGCCGAGGACCAAGATTGCACCATACAGGAATCTGGACGGCAAGTGTGAATAATATCATCCACCTTTTGGATGTTATGGCATCTGAGGGTTACGTCGAAAATATCGAAAGAGGTCCTGGTCGTCATGGTATTTCCAATGCGTTCTTCTTATATATTTTAGACCCTGATGGTCACCGAATAGAACCTTTTACTTGTGATTATTTGACGATAGATAATGATTGGGAACCATTAAGTTGGGACTTAAAAGACCCTCGTCGGCAAACACTTTGGGGGGCTCCTGCACCAAAATCTTGGTTTGAACATGGCTCTACTTTTAAAGGTGTGGAAGTCAGAGATTCGGATATTGAGTCTAGTCCGATAGTCGCAGGGTATGAAGATGTTGCCTAGCCATAACAATGAGTAGATGAAAAAATGGGAAAAATGAATAAATGATTTCCCTTTAGCTCCATTTACTCATTTTATCATTCATTCATTTACTCATTTCCAAAGTATGCCACATATTAAACTCGAATGTACCGCTAATGTAAAAATGGATTTTCAAAGCTTCTTTAAAGAATTGGCGGAAAAATTAGTAGCGACTGGTCACGCCTCCAAAATGGGGATAAAATGTAGAGTGGTAGCTGCGGATACCTTTTACATTATAGATGGTAATGCAGATTATAAAATGGTCAATTTATTATTTCGATTAAGAGAAGGACGAAGTAAAGAGACTTTAGCCAATTTTTCAAAAATAGGAATGGACTTGATGGAAAATTATCTAAAAGAAGATATAAAAGCTAAAAAAATAATCTTATCTACCGAAATTAAAGAGTTAATCAAAGGGCAGGATATTACTAAGAACGCCATTCGGTAAATTACTGTAACTTAGACCTTTGGTCTGAGTAGTATCGCCAATAAATAAACTGCTCAGACCAGAGGTCTAAGCTACGCAAAATTCAAATATGATTTCATTAAAAAATCAATCTTTATATAAGACGCAATGTTACATCAATGGGGAATGGAGGGATGCTTATTCTACGAATACGGTGGATGTAAACAACCCGTATAGCAAAGAAATCGTTGGCACTATTCCAGATATGAGGGAAGCAGAATGTAGGGAGGCTATTGATGCTGCTCATGCTGCTTTTCAAACTTGGAAAAATTATTCTGCCACCGAACGAGGTCAAATTTTACGAAGATGGTATGAATTACAATTAGAAAACATTGATGATTTAGCCAAAATTCTAACCATAGAACAAGGCAAACCTCTGGAAGAGGCGAAAGGAGAAATCCGCTACGGAGCAAGTTTTGTAGAGTGGTTCGCAGAGGAAGCTAGAAGAGTTTATGGCGATGTGATTCCCGGACATGGACGAGACAAACGTATAACCGTTATTAAGCAACCGATTGGCGTAGTGGCAGCCATTACACCTTGGAATTTTCCCAATGCGATGATTACTCGAAAAGTAGCACCTGCTTTAGCGGCAGGCTGTACGGTAGTCATTAAACCTGCTACTTTAACGCCATTATCGGCACTTGCATTAGCGGAATTAGCGGACCAAGCTGGATTTCCAAAAGGAGTCATTAATATCATCACTTCTAAAAAAGCAAGTGTTATTGGCAACGAGATGACCAGCAATGCAAAAGTCAAAAAATTATCCTTTACAGGGTCTACGGGAGTTGGAAAAATACTATTAAAACAAGCTGCGGATACCGTTAAAAAGGTGTCGATGGAATTGGGCGGCAATGCACCCTTCATTGTTTTTGATGATGCAGATGTGGATGCGGCAGTCGAAGGGGCCATTGCCTCTAAGTTTAGGAATGCTGGACAAACTTGTGTTTGTACTAATAGAATTTTTGCGCAGGAGGGCGTTTATAAAGAATTTGTACAAAAACTAGCCAAAGCAGTCAAGAAGCTACATTTAGGAGATGGTTTGGAGGAAGGGGTAAATGTAGGGCCAATGGTTGAACCCAAAGCCTTAGCCTTTGTGGAAGAGGTCGTGGATAATGCTCGGTCTAATGGAGCGACAATTTTAACTGGAGGAAAAGTTTCCGCTATCAATAATTTGATTTATGAACCGACGATAGTGACCAATCCAACTAGAGATATGATGGTATTTCAAGAAGAAATTTTTGGCCCTGTAGCACCCGTTTTTAAATTTAAAACAGAGGAGGAAGTAATTGAAATGGCCAATGATACGCCTTTCGGCTTGGCTTCTTATTTTTACGGACGAGATTACGCAAGAATCTGGCGAGTTTCTGAGGCATTAGAATATGGAATGGTCGGGATTAATACCGGTATGATTTCTACAACTGTTGCTCCTTTTGGAGGAATTAAAGAAAGTGGTTTTGGTCGAGAAGGTTCGAAATATGGCATTGAAGATTTTGTGAATATTAAATATATGTGCTGGGGGTTGTGAGTTGCGAGTTACGGGTTGCGAGTTGTCCTTCTAACTTGTTTAGCCAGATGGAAAGCAACTTAGACACTTGAAAACTTATACTCAGGACTCAGAAAATTCATAACCATCATGCTATGGCAAAAACTTACAAAGAACTGGACGTATATCGAATATCGTTTGATTTATTCATTCGAACACATCGTTTTACTTTCCGCATGCCGAAACACGAAACGTATGAGCTTGGTAGCCAACTTCGTAGGTCGGCGGACTCAGTCAATTCAAATATCGTTGAGGGGTATGGTCGAAAAAGATATAAAAATGACTTTATTAAATTTTTGGTCTATTCTCACGCAAGTAATGATGAAACCATTAACCATTTGAGAAAAATTGAAAAACTATATCTTGAATTAAGCGAAGAAGCTAATCAATTAATAAAAGAATATGATTTGCTTGGTGGAAAACTAAACAAATTCATTGAATATGTAATCAATAATTGGAAAACTTAATCCAACAACTCGTAACCCGTAACTCACAACTCGAAATATGAAATTCGCTACTTATAAAATAAATGAAAGAATTACTTATGGTTCTGTAGTAGAAACAGCAACTGGAATCGGTTTCACAGACATTGGTGCTATCCACGGAAATGACCTTAGAAAGTGGATAGAATTAGATGCTTTAGACAAGCTAAAAGAAATTGCTAAAGACTTACCCATCGCTTATACAGAAAAAGAAATAGCCTATTTACCACCAATTATTACAGGACAAAAGATTATTTGTATTGGGGTTAATTATGCCAAACGGAATGCAGAATACAAGGATAATTCCGCCTTACCAAAATACCCTAGTGTCTTTTTAAGGTATTTAGATTCTTTTGTTGGGCATGGTCAAAATATAGTTCGTCCTCCTGAATCGCCTCAATTAGATTACGAAGGCGAAATTGTTATCATCATTGGAAAAGGCGGACGTAGAATTCCTAAAGAAGAAGCTTTAAATCATATTGCTGGTTTAACATTGATGAATGAAGGAACGATTCGAGATTGGGTTCGACATGCTAAATTCAATGTTACCCAAGGGAAAAATTTTGATAAAACAGGAGTCATCGGTCCTTGGATGATGACGGCTGATGAGGTAAAAGATTACACCAATTTATCCATTCAAACAAAAGTCAATGGGGAAATTCGCCAAAATGATAATACGAATAATTTAATGTTTCCTTTTGACTATATCATTTCTTACCTCAGCACTTTTATGACTTTGAAACCTGGAGATATGATTTCGACAGGTACACCAAACGGTGCAGGGGCTAGATTTGACCCGCCTATTTATCTGAAACCAGGAGATATTGTAGAAGTAGAAGCTGCTGGTATTGGTGTTTTGAAAAATGGGGTGGAAGATGAGTAATTAGTGGTTCAAATCATAAGTAATTGATAGTTTAATCAAGTGTATTTTTTCGTTAGACAATGCCTGCTCCGATTCTTTCGGAAGATTTTAGATAATCGCATGGCTTCTTTTTATACGAGTCGTGAAGATAAATGAAGGAGGGAACTGGAAGGGTAAGACAAGAGCGTTGTTGCGAAAATAATGCCATATAGGAGCTGTATCAATATAAAAAGGGAACAAACCGAAGCTTGTTCCCTAATGTCTTTTATCTACCCCCCAGCGATAAAAGACTTGGCAAAGATAGGGAGCATAGATGGTTGATGCTGATTCGTTTGGTGAAATTTGTGACTAGCGGAATGTTGCTAGGTGGCAGGCGATAAATCTTGTATCTTAAAAACTGGCTTGCTTTACTGGTTGATTGTCGGGGTGATAAACTTGATTAAGGGGACTTATTTTTGTTGATTGGGAAATAAATTTTTGGGAATTGTTGGTTTGCGTGACAAAGGGTGTTGGGTATTACGTCAAAAAGATGAAACCCCTAAACAATATGCTTCCTAATATACCTTTTGGTCGCAATGAGCAAAAACCTCGAAAAGAAGCCTCTTAGCGTATATTTTCACACGAATCTTTGAGCCAAGTCTCCCAAAAAGCAAGCAATTTGTACCTTTTGTCCAGCCCCCGTTACAGGATGGATGTAAAAAGTAGTCATAGGAATCCCGATTCTGTAACTAAATCCTTGACACCCACCACCAGTGCAGGGGTGATTGGTTCTATTAATTTTCGAATCATGCTGGTGAGGACTTGCAGGCCGCAACCTATATTAGCTCGCCTCTGGCGAGTATTAATACATAAAACGTTCGCCAGAGGGGAGCAGGATAGAGGTTGCGGACAAAATGTCCTCACCAGCAGTCTCCATTTTTTAGAACCAATCACCCCTGCCACCAGTGGCGGATATCGAGTCTATAGTTGCCGAGGGCTTAGTAGGCGAAAAGTCGTGGGCAAAAACACCCTTTTGGCTAGGTCGGGCAGTAAACAGGAAATAAAAAAGTGACTATTGTCAGCCCTGCCAAATTTATTTGGCTGGTTCTATGTCATACACTGACCATCCATTCGTGTACAACCTACCAAATAAATTTGGTGGTTACGAAACGCATTCACGGTCAGCCTGAGTTGGCAGTAATTCTCAATTTTTTGAGTACCAC
>JBGCFJ010000244.1:0-10770 GCA_045106885.1 Saprospiraceae bacterium | reverse complement strand
GCTTGCATAGCCCCGCTACGGAAATATTTTTTAACCTGAGCTAAGAAAGGAAGATTCGGGATGAGCAAACACCGTTTGTGAACCGTTTACGGACAGGAGTGCTTATTTCTTAGTGAACCACTTGCGGATGGGATGCTTAAAGTGGAAAAAGAGCCCATCATAAAGTGTCGATTATTTGGTTGTAGGTACTTATTTCCCTAAATCCTTCTTACTTTGTGCAAAAATTAGCATCATGCAACGAATAACCTATTTCTTTTCTCTTTCGCTATTCCTACTAATTAGTTGTCAATCAGATATAGCTACTGACGCTGTAATCACCGAAGTACAACCGTGGCAAGCCATTTTTAATGGTAAAAATTTAGAAGGTTGGGACACCACGGGTAAGTTAACCACTGAAGTAAAAAATGACGCCTTACATATCCATGCAACTGACCCTAATAATAATGCTTGGGTGTTCACCAAAAAAAAATATAAAAATTTCAAGCTAGAACTAGAATTTCTAATGGCAGATTCTACTGCCAATAGTGGCGTACTATTTCGTTTTGACCCCACGCTAGAAGGCATCCCTAATCGAACAGCCTACGAAGCTAATATTGATTGGCGCATCAATCACCAAAATGTAATGGGCACTTTAGAAAATGCAGCAAGAGCAAATGCTATTCCTAAAGTAGACATTAATGATTGGCAAAAATTACGCATTGAAGCCAAATACGATTATTTACAAATCTATTTTAATGACCAATTAATTTGTGAAACGCATAATCGGCGAGCGAGCAAAGGGGCTATTGGTCTACAAGTACCTATTAGTCAAGGAGATGATATTGCTTTCAAAAATATTCGCCTACAGCAATTACCTGACAATGAACCCTTAAAACTATCTTTAGAGGAAAAATATAGCAATGATTCCATTCCCTTACAAGCTTTATTAACCAATCAATCTTTAGAAGGTTGGCATACTTCGGGGGCTGGAACATGGACTTTTGAAGACGATGTTTTACATGGTTATTCTGGTAATCAACATAGCTATTTAATCAGTGATAAAACCTACAAAAACTTCTATTTAAAATGTAGTTTTAAAATTAAAAAAGAAGATAATAGCGGTATTTTTATTCGCCAACATCCTGACAGTACCTCGATTACTCCACTAGAAGCGATAGAGTGCAATATTTATGACCATAATGGTTTTGCTCACGCTTATTCTACGGGTTCTATCGTCACCCACACTCGTGCCTTTTCCAAGTTAATAGACTATGAAAATTGGAACGAAATGGAAATTTTTGCCCATGAAGACCAGCTTATCTTAACCATTAATGGTCAAAAATCAGCCGAAACTTATTTACCTAGAAAATTTAATAGAACAGGGAATATTTGTTTGCAAGCAGGGACAAAAGTATTTAGTGATAATGGACCTTCTGATATTTACTTTAAAGATATTGTGATTCGAGAAATGGATTAATCTATAGGATGACAAGTTTTAACTCCGTATTTTAATCGGAGATTTTGCAGGATTTAACAGAATTTTTGGTAACTTCTCAATAGGCGAATTTGAGATACGAGTTATTTTTTAACAATCAACCTATCCGTGATGCTAATAATTCCCTGATGTAATCCGCCCTGCAACCTGTTCCACATTTCACTGTCTATACAATCAAAACAAGTTTTCATCAATTAAAAAAATCACAACATGAAATTACCCGTTTTGACTTTATACATAGCCCTATTTTCTATCGGAACAACTTTTGGACAATGGGACAACCATTTAGAATTATCTCATAAAATCACTACTGAAACTAAAAACATTACTGGTTTCGACAAAATTGAAGTAGGGGAAGATTTTGAAGTGTTCATTAAATTTTCTGATAAAGCGGAAAGTGTAAAAATAGAAGCTAATGAAAATTTACACGATTATATTATTGTCAAAAAAGAAGGCAATACGCTAAAAATAGATACGAAGAGTTACAATACTGGAAATTATCGCTCTAAAAAAAGAGGCGCACAAGAAAGGTTAGTCGCTTACGTAACTGCTAAAAATTTGACCGCAATTGAGGGAGAGGAAGACGTGGTTTTTGAATTAGATGATAAATTAGTGGCTAATACTCTAAATATCAAATTAGACGAAGATTGTACCCTTAGAGGCGTGATAGAAGTACAAAATTTAATGGTAGACCTAGATGAAGATTCTGTCTTAGACATAGAAGGTACAGCTCATAAAATGGAGTTAGAAGCGAACGAAGATAGCATGGTCAAAAATTATGATTTCGTGGTGCATGACTTAACGGTTAGACTAAGGGAAGATAGTGAAGCTCGATTAACTGTTAATGGAACAGTTGATTTACGAGCCAGTGGAGACAGTCAGTTTTATTATAAAGGAAATGGTAAAGTCGTTAAGCAACGCTTGACTGGAGATGCAGAAATGAAACATTGGAATTAAAGTATTAAAATTATTGGAGGGAAGATAGTAGGCAGTCAGCAGTGGCAGTAGGCAGTACTATCATCATTTTTTGCAATACTTTCTTCGTTCCTTTCCCTTCGTATATGGCTTGTTCGATTTCAGTTATTTTGGTTTGATGATTAATGATTCTTTTATTAGCCAAAGGAGATGGAATGTCAATGCTTATTTATCTTTTAAGCTAATTGTCAACAAAATCTTTTTATCCAATTATTTTTCGATTTTATTGAGCAAATCTGCCTGCACTACGCTAAAAAAATAGATTTTACAGAAGGTGTTGGAGAGAATAAAGCTTGGCGAGACGTTTGGTCGGCTGGACAAGGTGTTGATATGATTAAAAAGACCAGTTCTGTAGCGGATTTGGTGCGGCAATTACGTGCTGAATATGAAGCTGTTTTGCAAAGAGAAAAAATGGGAGATGCTTGGTCTATTGGCAACGGATAATGGGTAAAATCATTATTATCTAAATTGCCCAACGGATTTAATACCCAACGGATTTATGCTGTATTTGGTACGCCGACCTGAAGGTCGGGCACGGGAAAGCCTGAAGGCTTTTCTACCAGTTTGTTTCTGGACAAATAATAAAAAATTAATACCCTAATAATATGAAAAAAGTATTCATTCTAGGCGGTTACCAAACAGACTTCGCTATCAATTATAAAAGAGAAGGCAAAGACCTTTATGACCTTTTACAAGATAGCGTCATGGGCGCATTCGAGCAAACAGATATAGCACCCAAAGAAGTAGAATCTGCCCATATCGGAAATTTTGTAGGGGAATTATTTTGTGGACAAGGACAGCTAGGCGGCATGTTCGTAAGCATTCACCCAGATTTAGTGGGCATTCCGACGGCTAGACATGAAGCAGCTTGTGCCTCGGGTAGTATGGCCGCCTTCAATGCGATGGCAGAAATTGAAGCAGGACGCTATGATTTGGTTTGTGTATCGGGTATTGAAATGATGCGAAATGTGGGTGGTAAAGCAGCGGCAGAACATTTGGGTGCAGCCGCTTGGATTGGCAGAGAAGCCCAAGATGCCCAGTTTCCTTGGCCTTATTTGTTTAATGAAATTGGCGAAATGTATGAAGAACGTTTTGGATTAAAACCAGAACATTTAGCAGAAATCGCCAAAACCAATTATGAAAATGCCAAAAGAAACCCAAAGTCTCAAACTAGAGAATGGGGCTTAGAAGACCGCTTTTTTACAGCAGATGAAAATATCAATCCTAAAATAGAAGGCAATTTAAGAAAATCTGACTGTGGTAGAATTACTGATGGTGGTTCGACTATTTTCTTAGCGTCCGAAAAATACGCCAAGGAATATGCGAAAAAACGAAATATTTCTTTTGAAAGCCTCCCTTATATCAAAGGTTGGGGACATCGGACTGCTCCGATGTTGTTAAAAGATAAATTGGATGCAGGCAAAAAATCGGCTTATCCTTTCCCGCATTTAAGAGGCACGATTGAAGATGCTTATCGAAGAGCAAATATTTCTGGCGTAGCAGATTTAGATGCCATCGAAACCCATGATTGTTTTACGATTACAGAATATGTGGCTTTAGAACATTTTGGGATTACTGCTCCTGGCGAGGCATGGAAAGCGATTGAAGCAGGTCGCATTAAAATGGGTGGCAATATTCCTGTGAATCCTAGTGGTGGTTTGATTGCAAATGGGCATCCCGTAGGCGCAACGGGCGTTAGAATGTTATTAGATTCTTATAAACAAGTGACTGGAACGGCTGGCGATTATCAAGTAGAAGGGGCTAAAAATGTAGCGACGCTGAATGTCGGTGGTAGTTTGACGACTATGGCTAGTTTCATCGTCGGTAATTAAATCATGGTTATTTTTAAAATCACCATGATTTGAAATATAAAAGTCAAATCAAATGATGCTATTTACAGACGGTAGTGTCCATTCCAAGTTAAATATTGGCTTTGGCGCTTACCTACTAATTTCAGCAGAAAAATGGACAGCAGAAGCGTTAAAAAAAGCCGTTAAAGTAAAACGATTTGACGATACCACTTCTACCAAATTAGAATTACAAATTTTACTTTTCGCATTAAACGAAATACCTAATAATGCTCAAAAAATAACCATTTATACAGACTCTCAAAATATTATTGGTTTACCAGCAAGACAAAACCGATTGGAACAAAACAACTATTATTCAGCAAAAAATAAACTATTGACTAACCATGAACTGTATCGGTCGTTTTATAAAATAACCAATCAGCTAGATTGTGAATTCGTGAAAGTAGTCGGACATGCTCCGAAAAGTAAGAAAAATACAATCGACCAATTTTTTACTTTAGTAGATAAGGCCTCTAGGAAGGCTTTGCGGGAAGCAACTCGAAGTTAAGTTAAAAACATAGCAATTATGATGAAAAATGACGTAATGAATTACGCCTTAGAAGCAGGCAATCCCTACTTATTAGGCGCTTATGCCCCAACTTTTAAGGAAATAATAGCAGAAGATTTAGAAGTAATCGGAGAAATTCCAAAAGATATAAATGGCGTCTATGTCCGTAATGGACCCAATCCAAAATTTACGCCAATAGGCCATTATCATTGGTTTGATGGCGATGGTATGTTACACGCTTTACAAATCAAAGATGGTAAGGCGACTTATCGGAATCGTTGGATAAATACCAAACATTTTAAAGAAGAAGCCAAAGCAGGAAAAACTGTTTGGCATGGCGTCATGGGCAATATGCGAGCGAATAAAATGGAAGGTCGATTGCCTTTAAAAGATTCGGCGAATACGGCAGTATCCTTTTTTAATGATAAATTATTGGCAGGCTGGTATATGTGTGGCGATTTATACAAAATTGACCCCTTTACTTTGGAAACCGAAGGGGTAGAAGATTTCAATGGCACAATGAAGTCCAAAGCAATGGCGCATGTCAAGGTAGATGAAGTGAAAAACGAGATGGTTTTCTTTGATTATGGCCCGCAACCACCTTTTATGACTTATGGTGTAGTTGGTAGTAATGGAGCGGTCAAACATTTTGCAGAAATTGAATTACCTGCACCTCGTTTGCCACATGATATGGGCATTACCCAGAATTATTCCATTCTGATGGATTTGCCATTGTACCATAGTCAAGCTGCTTTGCGAGCAGGAAAAAGTAGCATTACTTTTAATCGAGAGATGCCGAGCCGATTTGCGATTTTGCCTCGCTATGGGACTAACGAAGATGTTCGATGGTTTGAAGCGGATCCTTGTTTTATTTATCACGTCGTAAATGCTTGGGAAGAAGGCGATGAGATTATTATGGATACTTGTGTGACCATCAACCCAACGCCACAAAAAGAGTATTCCAACGCAATGGAAAAGCTCAATGCTTATTTAAGATTAGAAGCGAATGTTAAACGCTATCGGTTTAACTTAAAAACGGGCGAAACTAAAGAGCATTGGATTGATGATGCCTTTACCGAATTTCCGCTAATTAATAGCCGATTTACAGGCAGAAAATCTCGCTATTCTTATATCCAACATTTTGACAATTCCACTATCATGCGCTTTGATGGCGTAGTGAAATATGACACCGAAAAAGATAGCAGTAAAACACATTGGTATGGCGAAGGAAAATTTGGTAGCGAATCGCCCTTCATTCCTGCCGAAAATGGGACTGGAGAAGATGAAGGTTATATTATATCTTTTGTATCCGACGAAAGAGATGGTACTTCGGAAGCGATTATTTTAGATGCTCAAAATATTGAAAAAGCGCCTTTGGCTCGGATAAAAATGCCGCAGCGAGTGCCTTTAGGTTTTCATGCTTGTTGGGTGAATGGTGATCGCCTGTTCACTTAGCCTGCATAATCCTGTCATCCTGTAAATATGAAAGAAGCATATATATTCGACGCCGTTAGGACGCCAAGAGGAAAAGGGTCAGCTAAAAGCGGTTCTTTAAAAGACATCAAACCAATGGATGTCTTATCTCAACTATACACCGCCTTAGAAAATAGAACCAATCTCAATGACCAAGACCTCGAAGGCATTATTTTAGGCTGCGTTGGACAAGTAGGCGACCAAGGTGCTAATATAGCTAAAATTTCTGCCGTTTATCACGGTTGGGGTGACCATATTGATGGGGCAACGGTCAATACTTTTTGTTCTTCTGCCTTGACGGCAATAGGTATGGCAACAGCAAAAACCCGTTCTGGCATGTCCGATATGGTGATTGCTGGTGGTATCGAAATGTTGTCTAGAGTGCCAATGTTTGCCGATAAAGGCGCTTGGTTTTCAGATAAAGAAGTGGTAGAAAATTCGCACTTCACCCACATGGGCGTAGCAGCAGATTTAATCGCTAGTATCGAAGGATATAATAGAACAGATTTAGATGCGTATGCTGCCCAATCTCACCAACGAGCGGCTTTTGCTACTCAAAATGGGCATTTTAAACGGTCTTTGATTCCCGTAAAAAATGGGGATGGAACGATTGCTTTAGCGCACGATGAATGCATTCGTCCACAAACGACTACGGAAATATTAAAAGGAATGCCCCCTATTTTTGGCGGGCATGTTACACCAAGTATTCGAGCAAAAATAAAGGAACGGTATCCAAATTTAGATAGCTTACAACATTTTCATCATGTGGGCAATTCTCCTGCTATGGCAGATGGTGCTTGTTTGATGTTGATTGGTAGTTTGGAAAAAGGAAAGACAATGGGCTTAACGCCTAGAGCTAAAATTGTTTCTTACGACAGTACTGCTTGCGAACCAATCATCATGTTATTAGGTGGACAAATTTCTATGGAAAAAGCGGTCAAAAAAGCAGGTTTAACCATGCCCGATATAGATTTGCATAATTTTGCGGAAGCCTTTGCAGCTACTTGTTTAAAATATCAAAGAGACTTAAATATTGACCCTGATAAATTTAATGTCAATGGTTGTACGATGACGATGGGGCATGCACAAGGTGCTAGTGGGGCGATGATTACGACTACGCTTTTGGATGAAATGGAGCGGAAGGATGTGCAATTTGGTGTGGCTGGAATTAGTGGCGGTGCTGGATTGGGGGCGGGAATTGTGATTGAACGAATGTAAAGAATGATGAATGATAAACTATGAACGATGAATTGCCCTGATGTAAAATAGAATCTACTCCACCTAGAATAAAAATCCGTTGAGAAACTAATCCGTTGGGGTAAAAAAAGTGCCCAACGGATTAATTACCCAACGGATAATAGGCTCTTACACAAAATTTAAAACCAACAAATTGTCGATAAAATGAAGTAGAAAAAAAGTACATGTTTTTTGGGTATTAATGGCAACTAATAAAAAGTAGCTAATTTACTGTTTTTTTCAAGGTTCTCCGTTAAAATAGGAGGTAAATTAAGAAAAATAAGAAGGAAGTCTTCAACAAGACAAGTTCATTCCAACCATCATTTCAAATCTGTTTTCATCACCAAAAAGAATCTATTCAAAAAACAAAAAATCCCAATAATTCTCCTACCTTACCTCCTCTTGCAGTTGGCAGTAAACAGTTGACAGTTTGCAGTTTGGTACATTTGCTTAATCATTGAGCTTTTAATGCCATGGAAACTATCACATTTTGTTTGTTTTTGAGGCATATAGTAATTCAAATCATAAGCTAACTTTTATCAAAAAATGGGCATTTTAAGAAGCATTATAGGTATTCTACTGTTATTAGGCATTGCCTATCTACTCTCCAATAATCGCAATAAAATCAGTAAACGAATTGTCATTGGTGCTTTTTTGATTCAATTAGGTTTTGCTTTTATAACGCTGTATACCGCCTTTGGGAAAAAAATACTCTTGTATTTATCCAATATGGTCACCAACATTTTAGCCTACACTAAGGAGGGGACGAAGTTTGTATTTGGTGGCTTGTCTACGGATAAAATGTTTGAATTATTTGGTGGAGATGGATTTATTGTTGCCTTGGAAGTATTACCCGTTATTCTATTTTTTGCGGCTTTATCTTCCTTATTATTTCATTTAGGCATTATGCAGTTATTTGTCAAAATCATCGGTGGTGGTTTACAAAAAATATTAGGGACATCCAAAGCAGAATCTTTGTCTGCTAGTGCTAATATTTTCCTAGGCGTAACCGAAGCACCTTTAGTCATTAAACCCTATTTAGGTCGCTTGTCTAAATCAGAGTTTTTTACCGTTTTAGTAGGTGGTGTCGCCTCTATCGCAGGGTCGATGTTATTGGCTTATGCCAATTTCGGGGTCAAAATTGAATACTTGATAGCGGCTTCCTTTATGTCTGCACCAGCAGGCTTGATGTTTGCCAAAATACTATTTCCTGAAACCGAATCTATGGCGGAATTAGATGCCAATATCTCGATTGAATTAGAAGCTGACCAAAAATCTGCCAATGTCATTGATGCCGTTACTAAAGGGGCTTCTTTAGGTTTATCTCTTGCTATGAATATTGGAGCTATGTTGATTGTCATTGTGGCTTTAGTGGCTTTGATGAATGGGCTTTTGGGTTGGATGGGTGGATGGTTTGGATTAGATTTGTCACTTGATTTAATTTTGGGTTGGTTGCTTGCTCCGCTTGCTTATATTATGGGGATTGATTGGCAAGAGGCTACTTTTGCAGGGGCTTTATTAGGACAAAAATTAGTCTTTACAGAGTTATTGAGTTATAGTAATTTAATGCCCTATTTGGATGGTCAGATTTTAGCCAATACGGGTGCACCTTTAAGTGAAAAGGCGCAAATTATTTTGTCTTTTGCCCTTTGCAGTTTTGCCAATATTGCGACTTTGGCAATTGCCATTCCTGGCATTGGCGGCATGTGCCCAGAACGAAGAACAGAGTTAACTGAAATTGCAGTCAAAGCTTTAATCGCAGCGTTATTAGCCAATTTTATGAATGGAACCATTGCTGGTTTAATCTTAGAATTGCAGCAATTGGGGTAGTATTTACCCTTTTTATGCCAACTGCACGCTATTAATCCCTATTAAAAATAATAAATGCAAAGTTTTAGAGCTAAAACCCTTGCTTGTCAATTAATAGGCATAGTTTTACAGTAAGTTTATTTAGATTCAGTTATCTAAAATAACTTGTTTTTTTTATTTTTAAATTCTTTTTATGAATATTTTTGTAGCAAAGTTAAGCTTTGACACGGATGAGGACAGCTTAAGAGCCGCTTTCGAAGAATTCGGTACAGTTGATTCTTGTAAAATTATTATGGACAAATTCTCTGGCCGTTCTAAAGGTTTTGGATTTGTTGAAATGCCAGATGATGAGGAAGCAAATGCAGCCATTGCAGATTTAAATGGTAGCAGTCTTGATGGACGTGATATTGTTGCTAAGGAAGCAGAAGATAGAGGTTCTCGTGGCGGCGGCGGTGGTCGTGGTCGTGGTGGATACGGCGGCGGCGGCGGCGGTAATCGTGGTGGCGGTGGCTACGGCGGTGGCGGCGGATACGGCGGCGGCGGTGGTCGTGGCGGATACGGCGGCGGCGGCGGAAGATATTAGAATTGAATTCAAATATTTTTATCGTATAAATAGAGAGCCTCTACAAATTTGTAGGGGCTTTTTATTTTTATCCTCCTTCCTATCAACCTACTCCAATCAGCAGTTGACAGTTTGCAATTGGTTCAGCTATTTTGATGAACTTGTCCAAAATTTCTATAAAAATATCCGCTCTTTTTCTCTTCTCCCCCACCTCATCAGTAAATTAAAATCTCGTTCTTTTTATTAAATCTACATTTGTGGATAAATAAAGTGTATACTCAGTTAATCAAACAAAAGCAAGACGCCGTTTTTTAGGCAATGCTATCCGTTACATTCGACCTTATTTTTTTGGTAAAAAAGAACTATCCGAAAACCTCCAATATAATTTAGCTATGTTTCAATATTACTTTAAAATTGCGACTCGACATCTTTGGAAACAACGACTATATTCCATTATTAATATTAGTGGTTTAGCCATTGGTTTGGCTTGTTGTATTGCGGTACTATTTTATGTAAAAGATGAATTAGGCTACGATACTTATCACCATAATGCCGATAATATTTATCGAGTAGCGATTAGCGCTCTTCCGTTGTCGGTTGAAAGTCGTTACAATCGAGCCAATTCGCCTATTTTGTGGAGACCTGCTTTGAAAAGAGATTATCCTAAAATAGAAACGTATACTCGTTTTGTCAAATTAGTGAATGCTAGTAATCCTTAGAAGTTAAGCGCCAATGATAAAGTTTTTAGGCAAAGTGGAGAAAATAATTAGCCAGTTAGACCAGTCAATTTTTCTTCTAAGGAATTCAAAAAATGCTTGCATAATGGATTATGGACGCATTTTTTGAGTTTCTTAGAAGGGAAAAAGGCGGTATAAATGGTTGA
>JBGCFJ010000243.1:0-2951 GCA_045106885.1 Saprospiraceae bacterium | reverse complement strand
CCGTGTTCTCTGTGCTCTCCGTTTCTCCGTGGTGAAAATAAGCTATATTCGTCCAAGTATAAGGTGTTAGGCGCTTACGCAAAATTTAAAACCAACAAATTGTCGATATTTTAAAATGTTGATAATTGTTAATCTCAAATTTAACCTCAAATTCCCGCCGAAGGTGGTTGAAAATTGAAAATTTGAAATTGAAAATTGAAAATTGAAAATTGAAAATTAAATTTTACTTAGGCTCTTACACAAAATTTAAAACCAACAAATTGTCGATATTTTAAAATGTTGATAATTGTTAATCTCAAATTCAACTTCAACCTCAAATTCCCGCCGAAGGTGGTTTAAAATTGAAAATTTGAAATTGAAAATTGAAAATTAAATTTTACTTAGTTTCTTTGCATCGTATTTACTCATCTCCTACAAAATAACCTAGTTCCGAAACAATTTCCTACCTTTTTCATTCTACTATATATTGCTTCCATTTTGAAAAAATAGGTATCCCATGTCAAAAAAAGAAGAATTTATAAATCCGATAGATAAAGATAAGATTGCCGAGAATCCACATTTACTACCTTATGCACATACGGTAGGTGGCGCAGTAATCAGACCGATAGATAAAGGAAGAGTGAAAGGTTTAGCGGTTGGTGCGATGTACGAACAGACAGAAATGCAATTGGACCAAATTCGAGAACAAATCAATTTGTTAGCAGAACAAGCTAATAAGATTAAAGCAAGGGTTGAAATATCGGAAAGTATTTATCAAGCAGATATGAGTTTTAAACCGCTAATTGGTAAAACGTATCATCTCTATCAAAGAAAAGATGGTAAATATTTGGTGTCTATGGTAGCGCCAAGTGAATGGGGAAGGAGAAATCCCTTGGAATTCAAAGCAACCGTCAAATTATTATCTGACCATACCTGGGAGATTATAGCACAACCTGAGCCTTTCGATATTACAGGATGACAGGATTTTTTAGATTAACAGGATGGGTGGTGGTGGTATGAATAAGAAGATATAAGCGAAATTGACTTTCATCCAGTCTTATTTTTGGTTTATCTGATATTATTAAGACTTCAGACTTTTCTCATTTTTATTCCAAATCACCATTTTCATAGTGATAATGTTCTTGACTTGCGCTCGTAAATTTTTGGATAAATTCAGCTGATTTATGTTTCTCTTTTTTAGGTTCAAAAAATGATTCACTTATTGCCCAATCGTAAGTACCTATATTTATTGGATATTTTGTTAAAATGCCCGTCAACATATTTTTGGTAATCCATTCCTCAGCAATAGTCTTATCAGTAAAGACGCCACTTGTGAATCTACTTCCAGCACCATGAAAAACCCAAACACTATTCATTGTCTATAATTTAATATGCTAAAATCAGAACTACTTTAAACACGCTTTTTCTGCTTCCGCTTATTCAATAATTTTCTGAGCCAATTAGGAACGATAATAACCCCTGCAAATAAATAAGCATAATAAGTCAATCCTCTCCACATAAAAGCAATAATTAGCGAAATACCCACAGGTACGTAATCGCTTAAGAAGCCACCAAAAACTATCTCTGCAAATCCTGCCCCGCCTGGTGTAGGAGAGAATGCCATAATCACAAACATGGTCTCTAATCTAGAATAAAGTGCTGCTTGGGTAAAAAAATCAGTAGCAGTCGTATCCACAATAGCGATAATCAAACAATTCAATAACAAAAAACGGCAGGACCAAGCAGTTGCCGTAGACAAAAAAGCTGCTATATGAAACCCCCATTTTTCTCGCTTCATTTCAGCAGAAGCGGTAATAATATCTGTACCTAACTTGGTAGCGCCCTTTTGATATTTTTTTAGAAAACCAAAACTAGTAACCCATTCAAAAAATCTTTTTAGTTGAGTGGGATTGATAAAAAGGCCGTAAAAAAAGAGTACCCCATAAGTTGCCATTAAAATATAAGCACCAAAAAAGGTATAGCCCCAGCCATCCAAATTGCTTAAATCTGTTAAATTAGGGCGAATAATTTTTGGTCCAAATAATAAAAATAAAATAGGCAGTGTCCCTACAAAGAAAATAGTATCCAGAATAGCCGTATAAATAACGATGGCAGTGGTCTTAGCCGCAGGTAATTTTTCTTGTGCTAACACAAATAAAGAAACTGCTGAACCACCAACACTGGTTGGAGAAACCGCAGAACTAAATTCCCAAATAAAAATCAATTCAATACATTTTCGCCAACCAAACTCCCCGTTAGACAAAACACGAAGTCGATTAGCATAAGCAATATGTCGGATAATTAGCAAGATAATCGACATGGAAATCCAAAATAAGGTATGCTGATTCCAATTGATTTTTTCAAAAGCAGCAGGGTCAAATTGTTGCCAAAGCAAATAAATGACGACCCCGATACCGATTAGAATAGGTAGAATTATCTTAGAAACCCGAATTGATTTTAAGACCTCTTGCTGGTCTGCTGAAAAATCGTCTATTTGTTCGTCGCTCACTTATTGGTAAATAATGTTTTTTGAATTGGAAAAAATAAGCGCAGCAAAATTTAGATGTTGCTGCTGTAAAAATAGAACTATAGTTAATAAAAATTTCTTTTATCACCTAATTTTAAGGAATAGGTGTAATATTAGCCAATTTATAAATTTTATATTTTCTAAGCTTCTATCATTTTTCTTTTGCTGATAAATAGAATCATTTAGCCCTATTTTTTTACATCTATTTGAAAAAATCACCGTAAACCGACTTGATGTTAAAAGTAACCCTATTTTTGCTAAGACTTACGAATAAAGTTATAAGCAAAGGAATCTAAATTACCCTTTAGTGACGAGGTAGAAATAAAGTGTGCCAGAGTACGCAGTTATTTTTTCTTCTAAGGGCGCTTAAAAAACCGCATATAGCCAAGCTACATAAGGCTTTTTTAAGTATTCTTAGAAGGAAATAAGAACAAGTAATATGGCT
>JBGCFJ010000242.1:0-8618 GCA_045106885.1 Saprospiraceae bacterium | reverse complement strand
GCTTAGACGGCTGGTCTGAGTAGCCTTAGCATACCTACTCAGACCAGCCGTCTAAGCTACGAACGACAATTTGTGAGATGCGCCCAAATAATTTTAGTAGGGTAGAGTAACTAAATATTTACTACCTTGTGTTTTTATTTTTGATAATCATTGACACTCTTTTTCTTTTATGATTGAATTAATAAATAGAGCCAACAGTTTTGCTAATAGAACTGCTGTTATCTCTAATCAAACTGCTTTTACTTTTCAACAATTATTAAATACGTCGAGTGCTATTGCATACCATTTATTGGATGGCGTAAAAGATTTAGCGGAAACTAGAGTCGTTTTTTTAGTACCACCAAGTTTTGAATATGTAGCTACTCAATGGGCTATTTGGCGAGCAGGTGGGATTGCAGTGCCTTTATGTACACTGCACCCCTTACCATCTTTGCAGTATGTGATTGAGGATACTGATGCGGCTATTTTAGTCGTTAGCCAGGAATATAAAGCGTTGTTAACTCCTCTAGCAGAAGAACGAGGAATGCGTCTTTTGTTAATCACTGATTTAATGGATGGAGCTACTGTGGATTTGCCTGCTATTGCTTTGGATAGAAGGGCGATGATTCTCTATACAAGTGGAACGACTAACTTGCCCAAAGGTGTTGTTACCACTCATCAAAATATTCAATTTCAAATAGAAACTTTAGTCAATGCTTGGGAATGGGAACAAACCGACCATATTTTGAATATTTTGCCTTTGCATCATGTGCATGGTATTATTAATGTGTTGAGTTGTGCGCTTTGGTCAGGTGCTTGTTGTGAATTTTTACCCAAATTTGATGCGCCAAAAGTTTGGCAAAAATTGAGTGGTGGACAATTGACTTTATTTATGGCAGTTCCCACTATTTATTTCAAATTAATAGCCTTTTGGGATGCTGCTTCCATCGAAGAAAAAGAACGCTTATCTCAAGGCGTAAAGGCATTACGCTTAATGGTTTCGGGTTCTGCTGCCTTACCTGTTCCTGTATTAGAAAAATGGAGAGAAATTAGCACGCATACCCTTTTAGAAAGATATGGTATGACAGAAATAGGCATGGCTTTATCCAATGCTTATCGCACGGAAAGACGCCCTGGTCACGTAGGATTGCCTTTACCTGGTGTTCAGATTAGATTAGTAGACGCTGATGGAAAGGACGTAAAAGGAACAGGCGAACCTGGAGAAATTCAAATCAAAGGTCCTAATGTATTCAAGGAATATTGGCGCAAACCAAAAGCAACGAAAGATGCTTATATGGACGGATGGTTTAGAAGTGGTGATGTTGCCATTTTTAATGAAGGCATGTTTAAAATACTAGGCAGAGATTCGGTAGATATTATTAAATCTGGTGGCTATAAAATTTCTGCTTTAGAAATAGAAGATGTTTTACGCCGACATCCAGGGATTAAAGAGTGTGCGGTGGTTGGCTTACCTGACAAAGAGTGGGGAGAGGTAGTGGCAGCAAGTCTGATTAGTGAGAACAAACAATTGGATTTTGATGCGATTAAACAATGGCTTAAAGAATTATTGCCAGCGTATAAAATTCCTAGAAAATTTATTATTCAAGATGAATTGCCTAGGAATACTTTGGGGAAGGTTACTAAGAAGGTTTTAAGGGCAGAATTTGAATGATTTTTTCCCAGATAGCCACATAGTAAACATAGCTTTACGAGCTAATATTTTATCAAGTAATAAATGAGGAATTTGTTAATCAAAACATTTGGAGCCTGAGAGACACTCCGAAATCTTGCAAAAATTATCTTCGGTAAATTCTAGCTTCCCAAGGTCGTAAAAATACACTTCGATTGGTATAATTAGACTGAACCAATTGATAGGCATCAATATTTACCAAATTACTGAGCGTCAATTGTTGTTCAGAAAAATTTAAAATCACTAAAAAATCACCAGCCTCATCCCATCTACGATAGGCATAAACCGTCTCTGAATCTGCGGCTAATAATTGGTAATCTCCATAAATTAAAGTCGAATTTTCTTTTCTATAAGTTAACATTTTTTGATAAAAATAGAAGATAGAATTCATATCTCCTAAAGCTTCTTTAGCATTAATTTCAGTGTAATTTGGATTAATGGTCAGCCAAGGTTTTCCTTCTGTAAATCCACCATTGGGCGCATCACTCCATTGAATCGGTGTTCTAGCATTATCTCTGCCTTGTTGCTGTACCGCTTTTAATAAAGGAGTTGTATCTTTTCCTGCCGCTTTCCATTCAGCGTGTAAATTGACGACTTCTACATCATCATAGGCTTCCAAAGTATCAAAAATGACATTTGTCATGCCTATTTCACTACCTTGATAAATACAAGGACTGCCTCTCATTGTCAACAATAAAGTAGCCAATAATTTAGCAGCTTCTTTTCGATATACGCTGTCATTGCCATAACGAGAAACCATTCTGGGAAAATCGTGATTGTCTAAGAAAATATTAATCCACCCCTTTTCCCCAATAGCATGGTGCCAATCAGTAAATATTTGTTTGAAGGTGCTTAATTTCCAATCAACAGGGTCATATTTTCCACCTTGTCCATAATTAATCGTGGTATGGTCAAAATGATAAAGCATATCTAATTCTGCTCGGTCTTCATCCACGTAATCTAGCGCATTATGCGGCTTCACACCAATGCCCTCTCCCATCGTCATAATATCGTATTTCGTGCTAACTTCCCGATTCATCTCTTGTAAAAATTCGTGTAATCTCGGGCCGTTCGCATATACTTCTATAATCGCTTTTTCAAATTGATTAGGGTCTATATCTGGAAAGTTGAGCCGTTTAGAGATAAAAGGCAAAACATCAATTCGAAAACCATCTACCCCTTTTTGAAACCAAAAGTGCATTACGTCATACATTTCTTGACGCACTTTAGGGTTTTCCCAATTTAAATCTGGTTGTTTTTTAGAAAATAAGTGGAGATAGTATTCATCCGTCAACTCATCTTTAGTCCAAGCAGAACCACTAAAAAAAGAGGTCCAATTACTGGGTGGTTCTTTTTCCCAAAAATAATAATTCCGGTATGGGTTGTCCTTAGATTTTCGAGATTCTTGAAACCAACGATGTTCATCAGAGCTATGATTTGGTACTAAATCCAAGACTATTTTTAAACCTCGTTCGTGCGCACGGGCTAGTAAATTATCAAAATCTGCCATTGTCCCAAACTCCTCCATAATATCGCAATAATCACTTACGTCATAGCCATTATCATCATTGGGCGATTTAAATATTGGGCTTAACCAAAGGACGTCTACGCCTAATTTTTTTAGATAATCCAATTTTTCAATAATCCCTCCTAAATCACCAATTCCGTCGCCGTTACTATCTTTGAAACTACGAGGATAAATCTGGTAAATGACACTTTCTTTCCACCAAGTACGGTTCATGATTTTGAGTATTTTAAGGAGTGTTTTAGGTTAGTAATTATATATTTCGTTAAACTATTGACTATATAAAAAGAAGTTTTGACAAAACAAAATAGCCTGAAAGATACATCTTTTGGGCTGTTTTTTATTATTTTCTATAGTTTAGTATAGCAGTTATGCACAGTATTAGCAATTATACTATTTTTCAATCATTAATGTATTGATTCATTTTCCCCATCATATTAGGAACAGTAATGATGGATTTTTCTTCTGAATCTAGTTCGTTTTGAATTCGCAAATAATAATTAGATTTTTTGCTATTCCATTGTGAACGAATTGCTTTTCCTGAATCAGAAATTGAAGCCATTCCTGCAAGCATTAGACTTGTTCCAATTCTAACTGGGTCATATAGGTTGTTTGGGTCAGAAAATACCGAATCAATTATTGGTTTGGTTAAAACAGGAATACCAACAAATAGAGCACTAGGAATTAATGTACTCGTTAAGTTTTTTAATATTTCTGTTCTGGTATATTTATTTTCCATCAGTTTAGCTTTGAATACTTCAATTTGAGTTATAGCAAAATTTGTATCCTCCACTTGGCTAAGTAGCTTTGAAAAAGATGAGACTTCAGTTCTATAAGATTCTTTTACATTTTTTAATTTTTGACTCAACTCTATGATTTTTTCCATTTTTATTGATTGAATATCCTTTGGAATAAGATTCTCAAGAATAAGAGTTGTATATGTCTCATTTGCTTCTGTATTAACAACGTATTCATCAATATTACCATTGACATCAAAGTATGACATTGCTGTAAATAAATCAGGACTATCTGTTAATTTCCCAATATTCCTTCTTTTACTAATAGTGTCTGACAAGAAAAACATATAACCATTCGCAATTTCCTTTGGTAAAATATAAAATCCTTCTTTATCTATTGAATCCTCAAATTGCTTAAAAAATGGTTTTAGATTATCATCTATTTTTTCAGAATGTAATCTAACAGAGAAATGAGATTCACGAGAATCAAATCCATCTGGATAAAAATCAAGCTTATTACAAAATTCTTCAAAAGCATATGCTGTTTGTTTCAAATCTTCACTAGATAACTCAATATCTTCTATAAAACCATTACTAATAGCAATTTTAATTTCATCAGAATCTCTTCTAGAATAATTCTGTGGTACTATTCTATATATTTTATCCCAAAAAGTTAAGGATGCTTTCACCCAAGTTTCATTTTGAAATTATATTGTTGGGTAATATAGTATGGAATTACTTTCAAAGTTTTCTTTCATTATTCTTAATTTCATTAAAACAACCTTAGGAATAGGAACCATCTAGAATTATGTTTTTTGAATTCTTCATCACTCATACCGCAAAGACTCAATAGGGTCCAACCGAGAAGCCTTCAAAGCGGGGTACAGTCCCGAAGCCAGTCCAACAATCATACAAATAGTAAAGCCTAAAAATATCCAAGCCCAAGGCACTAGGAAATTTCCACCAATCATAAGGGTGACTATATTTCCCATCAAAATACCTAGGATAATGCCAACAATTCCGCCCATTTGGCAAATAACCACCGCTTCCGTTAAAAATTGAATTAAAATATTTTGTCGAGTCGCACCTAAAGCTTTACAGACACCGATTTCTCTCGTTCGTTCAGTAACGGATACAAGCATGATATTCATCAAACCAATCGCTGCTCCAAGTAGCGTCACTAGGCCAATCGCAATAGTGGCACTCCGTAGCATGACCGTATTTTCTTTCAGAATTTCCACGATACCGTCACTTTTTCTTATTTCAAAATCATTTTCTTGGGCTAATTTTAAACCTCTAATATTTCTAAACAAACCAACTGCGGAAGAAGAAGCATCATCTAATAAAGCAGCATTTGATACCGCAACCGTCACACCGTAATTCGTTCTACGAGTTCCATATTGTCGTTTGACATTTAATAGGGGAACATAAACAGATTTATCTGCACTTGACCCCATACTTGACCCTTCTGATTTTAGGACCCCAATTACTTTATATTTAGTATTTCCTACAGAAATAATTTTACCAATTGCATTCGCTCCTTTTTTATCAAACAACATATTGACCATTTCCGAACCTAAGATGGCTTTTCGATTGCCATTGTCTACTTCCGTTTTCGTAAAATTCCGACCATAGGCTATTTCATAAGCGTTAATGTCTATCCCATTTTCGTCGATTCCATTTAAGCTGATATTAGGGTTTGTTTTTTCTTCTCCATATTTTACTTCTGCCAAAGACGTTCCTCTAGCTGCGATGGTTATCGTTGCGCCATAGTCAAACTTTTCTTTAAATTCCATCGCTTGTTTAAAGGTAATTGGTTCCCCTCTTCTAGAACGACGGCCACCTCTATTTCCTTTAACCGTCTCTCTCTTCGGAACAACTTTAAAAGAATTTGCTCCTAAACCTGAAAAACTATCACTCATAGAAAAAATAATGCTATCAATAGCTGTTAAAATACCCACCAAAGCCATAATACCAAAAGCGATAATCATTAGCGTTAGGGTAGCTCTTAGTTTATTTGCTCTAACGGAGCTTAAAGCTTGGTTTATATTTTCTAGTAAATTCATATTATGTGGTACTGTAGCACCAAGCTCTTACTTGGTGAATAGTTTAAAATAGAGGTCTAAGCTACTGTTGACCCACCTAAATCACTTTGAGCCAAAATAGAAGCATCAAATGCCTCAGCAAAAATAAAATTAAATCCTTGAATGACCTTGTTTGTTAGATGAATGGAAGTTTTAAATAGAGCTAAAGGCAAAAATTAAAGGTTATTTATTCTGATAAGGGCTTAGTGCATAGGGCAGAGGCGTGTAAAAAATCCTTTTTAGATAGGTTTCTCTAACGTGCTATACTTCACTCCTTCTTCTTATACCACTTTTTTAATAAATCAGGCAAAGACCGCAATGCAGCTAATTCTTTGTACATCCGCTTAACTTCTCCAGCAGGATAACCAAAATAATTACGGTCAGCTTTTAAGTTTTTAGTGACACCAGATTTAGCCAAAACCGTTATATTATCGCCAATCGTCAAACGAGCGGCAACACCAACTTGCCCATATAAAATGACATTATCACCAATAATTGTTTTCCCACCAATACCAACTTGAGCAGCCATTAAACAATTTTGACCAATCACTACTCCATGCCCAATATGTACTTGACTATCTAGTTTTGTTCCTGCGCCAATAATCGTATCCCCAGAAACACCTTTACAAATCGTGCAACCTGCACCAATACCAACGCTATCTTGAATCACGGTTCGACCACCAGAACGCCATTTTTTATATCCATTTTCAGTAGGTTTATAATAAAAGGCATCCGCTCCAATGATAGTCCCAGATTCAATAGTCACATTATCGCCAATAATCGTGTAATCTCGAATAGTTACATTCGCTTGGATATAGCAATTTTTGCCAATTTTTACGTGATTGCCGATAATAACATTAGGTTCTAAAATAGTAGAAGGATGAACTAGGCTAGTTTCACTTAGAAGCGCATTCAAAGGACGAAAAGGGCGGTATTGTCGAATTAATTTATTGTAAGCTTCAAAAGGTTCAGCTATGATGATTAAAGTCTTTCCAGTTGGTGGTTCTATTGCCTGATTAATGAGAATAACACTCGCCGCAGAGTTCAATGCCTTTTGATAATACTTCTCAACATCTACAAAAGTTAAATCTCCTGTAACTACTTTATGAATTTCATTAATTCCAGTAATTTCAAATGCTTGGTTTCCTATAATTTTATTAGGTGCTAATTGTTTAGCTAAATCAAGAACTTTGATAGGCGATGGCAATTTCATTTTTTTGGTCAAAAGTACGCATTCTTGCAAAAAGAAAAGGTTAAAAAAGGGTCAGAAAGTATTGATTCCTTATTCCTTACCATCTAATTGTTATTATTTCTTTTTTAGCGCATCTATTTTATAGAATGAATTAAAAAAATAATTATTATTTATAATGCTGATAATCAAATATTTAAAACAAATAACTTTCTTATTGAAGCGTAAATATTTACAGCAAAAATATTCAAAAATAAAAATTGTCTTTTGGCTATTTTTCGACAAGTACTTTAAGGTGATTTTCTCTTTAAAAAAAGGTAAAAAAATTGTATTTTTGCGGAATGGCAGAAAAAGACGAAAATAAAAATAAGCCCGCAAATAAGGGCAACTACGGAGCGGATAATATTCAGGCACTAGAAGGCTTAGAAGCTGTAAGAAAAAGGCCTGGTATGTATATCGGTAGTACCGATACTAAAGGGCTTCATCATTTGGTTTGGGAGGTTATTGATAACTCTATTGATGAGCATTTAGCTGGTCATTGTGATACCATTCACACAACCATTCATCCAGACAATTCTGTTACCGTCCAAGATAATGGACGGGGTATTCCTGTAGGGATGCACGCCAAGTTGCAGAAGTCGGCTTTAGAAGTTGTAATGACTGTTTTGCACGCAGGGGGTAAATTTGATAAAGATACTTATAAAGTATCTGGTGGTCTGCACGGTGTGGGAGTTTCTTGTGTGAACGCTTTATCTATACATTTAAAGGCACAAGTTCATAGAGAAGGACAAATTTACGAGCAAGAATATAGTAAGGGGATTCCTCAAACGGGGGTAGAAAAGAAAGGAACGACCGATATTAGAGGTACGTTTATAACTTTCCAACCTGACCCTGAAATAATGGAGACTTTAGTCTACAAATATGATGTGTTAGCAGCTAGGATGAAAGAATTGTCTTATTTGAATCAAGGATTAACCTTGACTTTAACAGACGAAAGAGAAAAAGATGAAGAAGGAAACTTCAAAACAGAATCTTTTCATTCTGAAGGAGGGCTAGTAGAATTTGTTCAATTCTTAGATGAATCTCGGACGTCTTTACTTACTTCGCCTATTCACGTTACCGCTAAAAAAGATGGTGTAGAGGTAGAAGTAGCCATGAATTATAATACCTCTTACTCTGAAAGCCTTTTTTCTTTTGTAAATAATATCAACACAAGAGAAGGCGGGACGCACGTTAACGGTTTTAGAAGGGCCGTAAATCGAGTCTTCAAACAATATGGAGAAGACAATGGTTTCTTCAAAAAAATAAAATTTAGCATATCAGGAGAAGATTTCCGAGAAGGTTTAACAGCCGTTGTTTCTGTTAAAGTTCCTGAACCACAATTCAAAGGACAAACCAAAGGAGAATTAGGAAA